>CAJGBX010000151.1 GCA_904501685.1 Clostridiaceae bacterium | reverse complement strand
ATATATGTTATATGTCCTCAATCGGAGAAAATTCGCTTTCCGTAGCCTGCATTCTGATGTATACCTCACCTATTTGGGTGGCAACGCTTTCAATCCCGCTTTTTAAAGAAAAGCTTACCCTTCAAAAGCTGATTGCTTTTGCATTGGCCTTCGGCGGCTGTGTTATGATGTGCTGCTCAAGCTCTTTAAAGCTTACTAAAATCGGTTTGGTTTTCGGACTTTGCTCGGGACTCGGCTATGCACTTTACAGTGTTTTTGGCAAATATGCCGCCTCAAAATACAATTCACTGACTATCACTTTTTACACCTTTTTATTCGGCTCTTTAGGTGCATTGCCACTCTGTAATGCACCCTCACTTTTGCCGCTGATAAAAGACTTTAAGGGTACCGGACTGTCAATTGGGGTTGCCGTAGTCTGCACTGTTTTGCCCTATTTGCTTTACACCTACGGACTATCTAAAACAGGTGCCGGAAAAGCCTCGGTCATAGCAATTTTAGAGCCTGCGGTAGCCTCGTTAGTCGGAGCTATGTTCTTTGGCGAAGCCTTAGGCTTTTTAGGACTTTTCGGCTTGAGTTTTGTTTTAACAGGTCTTGTTTACCTCGAAATCGGCAGACCGCATAAATTACGTAAAACACATTGAAATATCGGCAACTGTATGGTATAATAAATTGATATTAAACTATTAAAGGATGCAATATGCGAATACTTACTGTCGGAGATGTTTGCGGCAGTGTAGGATGTGACTTTTTAATCCGTACACTACCAAAGCTAAAGCAGGATAACAAAATAGATTTGACGGTTGTCAACGGTGAAAATTCGGCTGACGGTAATGGCATTACACCTGCCTCACTCGATATGCTTTATTCAGCCGGTGCCGATGTAATCACCGGCGGTAACCATTCATTACGCCGCCGAGAGGTATTTGACAAAATGGAAAACGACCCGTTTTTGTTAAGGCCTCACAATATGCACACCTCGGGTGTGGGCACAGGCTATACCGAAATTGACTTGGGACGAAACCGCGTTGCCGTAATAAATTTAGTAGGCCGGGTTTATATGCTTGAGGCTTATGACCCGTTTAAGGCTGCGGATGAGCTTATAGAAAAAGCCAATAAAAGCGGTATAAAAATTATATTAATTGATTTTCATGCTGAGGCAACCTCAGAAAAACGGGCTCTTGCATATTATTCAGACGGCAGAGTCTCGGCGGTTTTCGGCACTCACACCCATGTTCTCACTGCCGACTGCGAGATTTTACCTAAAGGGACCGGTTTTATAAGTGACATCGGTATGACAGGACCGATTGACTCGGTTTTAGGTGTTAAGAAAGAACTTTCGATAGCCAGAATCAAGGATGCTGCATCGGTTAAATTCGAATTGGCCGACGGCAAATGCAAATTGAACGGATGTATCTTTGAAATTGACGAAAAAACCGGACTTACGACCGCTTTAAATACAATCAATATCACTGAAATAACAACCTAAAGAAAGGCAGGTGCCGGCGCTTTGAGCATTAAGAGAATATTTTGCTTAGTATTGATATTGCTGTTTTTACTTGTTTCGGCATGCGACGGCGGCAGCGCCGAAAACAGTACCTCCTCCGGCACGGTAAGTCAAGCCGACAGCACTGTTACGAAACTTTCTCTTTTTTACGATTCAAACGATTCGCTTGACCCATATAAGGCAAAATCTCGCTTCAACCGTCAGTTAAGCAGCCTGATGTTTGACCCTCTTGTAAAGCTTGATTCGGCTTTTCAGCCTCAATTCGTTTTGGCAAAGGATATAACCTTTAACGGCAAGGAATGTACCGTTACGCTGAAATCAGTCAGCTTCACCGACGGAAGTACCGTCACTGCCGATGACGTTGTTTTTTCGTTGGAAAAAGCGCTAAAATCAAAGTATACCGTTTACAGCCGACAGCTATCCTCCATTAAAAGCTATAAGGCTGACGGTGCTGATAAGGTTGTAATAACATTGACCAAGGCCGACCCTTATTTTGCCAATCTCTTGGATTT
>CAJGBX010000150.1 GCA_904501685.1 Clostridiaceae bacterium | reverse complement strand
TTGTCACTTATTCCCGGTACCTCACGCTCAGGTGTTACCATTTTGGGTGCTATGGCATTAGGCTGTTCAAGAGTGGTTTCGGCTGAATTTTCGTTCTTCCTTGCAATTCCGGTTATGTTTGGTGCAAGCCTTTTAAAATGCGTTTCGTATGCCAAGGATATGCTTGACGGCACCGCTTTAATGATAACCTCGACCGAAATCACTGTACTGCTTGTCGGTATGGTAGTAGCGTTTATTGTTTCGCTTTTTGCAATTAAGTTCTTAACCGAATTTGTTAAAAAGAGAAACTTCAAGCCGTTTGGCTATTACCGTATTATTTTAGGTATAATACTTTTAGCCTACTTTTTCATTTTTATGTAAAGGATAAAGCTTATGTTAATTTGTATTGATATTGGCAACACCAATATCACAATCGGAGTTTTTGAAGATAATGATTTAAGGTTCACTGCACGCCTTGCTACCGATAACCGCAGAACAAGTGACCAATATGCCATTGAAATCCGCGATATTATCGAAATTTACGGCATTAAGCGTGAGGACGTAACCAATGCGGCAATTTGTTCGGTAGTGCCTACTGTCGGCAGTGCCATAGAAAGAGCTGTCAACCGTCTTTTCGGTATTAAGCCGATAGTTTTAGGTCCGGGGGTCAAAACCGGTCTGAATATAAAGATTGACAATCCTGCGCAGTTAGGTGCCGACCTTGCCGCAGGTGCCGTCGGTGCATTAGCAAAGTACCCTGCGCCAACCATTATAATCGATATGGGTACCGCTTCTACCATAAGCGTTTTAGGTAAAAACGGTGAATTTTTAGGCGGAGTTATTGCCGCAGGTGTCAAGCTTACTATGGACGCCTTAACAGCACGCACGGCTCAGCTGCCGTCGGTCAGCATTGAAACCCCTAAAAAGGTAATTGGTACTAATACGGCCGACTGTATAAAGTCGGGTCTTATTATGGGTCAGGCGGCTATGATTGACGGAATGATTACCAAAATCGAGCGTGAGCTGGGAGAAACGGCAACTATAGTTGCCACCGGCGGTCTTGCTCCCGAGGTTGTAAGGCACTGCGACCGTAATATTATAATCGACGATAATCTTTTGTTGGACGGATTGAAGATAATCCACGATAAAAACCAATAGGTAATTACCGCCAAACCGGCGGATTACAAATAAAATGAACTGTATCCGTAAGGAACAGTATCGGAGGTAAATTTTATGTCAACACAGGAAAAAAGAAGAGAACAGATTCAAACTGTCACAGTAGGTGCAGTGCTTACGGCTTTGGTTGTAATACTGCAGATACTGGCCAACGTCACCGGCGCATTGTTGCCCACGCCGATTACACTTGTTTTAATCCCTATTGTTATAGGTGCGGCACTTTACGGAGTTAAAATGTCAACCTGGTTAGGTTTTATTTTCGGTGTAGTTGTGCTTTTGAGCGGTGCAGCAAATCTGTTTTTAAGCTTCAGTGTCATTGGTACAATCGTTACCGTTATGGTAAAGTGTACTGCCTGCGGCTTGCTTTCGGGGATTGCCTACAGTGCTGTCAAGAGGTTTAATGAAAAACTTTCAATTTGGGCAGCTGCCGTTGTTTGTCCGCTTGTGAATACCGGAATTTTTATTTTAGGCTGCTATGTATTTTTCTTAGAGGATTTGGCCAAGTACAATACCCAAAACAGCCTTGGCTTTGAAAACACAACCGCATTGATTTTTATCGGCTTTGCAGGTGTAAATTTTCTTATCGAATTAGGCACAAACATCATTTTAAATCCGGCAATTAATTTAGTTATTAAAAATTTAAAAAAGAAGTAATTAAAAACATATATTATAATGATAATCGAATGTCGAGAAATTAATTGAATTTCTCGACAAAGCCGATAAAAATCGGCTCTATGTTGCAAAATAACGTATTAAAACGTTATTTTGCAACTTCGATATCATTTCAATGAATATGTTCAATTACCGTTGGTAATTGTTTGCGAATTCTTTGAATTCGCAGTCGAAATAAGGCTTTACCTTATTTCGACATCAACATAGTCATTATAAAACAAATCGGTTGGACTGTTGTCC
>CAJGBX010000149.1 GCA_904501685.1 Clostridiaceae bacterium | reverse complement strand
GGGACTTAAAATCCCTCGGTAGCGATACCGTACCGGTTCAAGTCCGGTCAGCGGCACCATCAGCTTCAAACCCGAACATTTTACCAATCAGTGAAATGTTCGGGTTTGTTGTATTCTTCATAAATAATAAACCTCACAACAATCTAAAAAACTGAATATGCCCAAGCTCCGTTTTCATCAAATGATTATAAAAACCGTTTTGATACAAACTAATAGTAAAATGAAAGAAAAACGGAGGTTTTGGTATGAAAAAAAGAATCATTAACAATCAAACAACAAATTCATTCAAAAACCATTTAATTGAGAATGAAAAAGCAACCGCAACTATCGAAAAGTATATACGAGATATCGGCAAATTTACCGAATATGTCGCAGACAAACCTATCGACAAAACCCGTATATTGGAATACAAAATATACCTGGAACAAACATATGCTATCAGAAGTGCCAACTCTATGTTAGCAGCCTTAAACGCATTTTTCCGGTTTCTCGGTTGGTATGACCTATGCGTGAAGCAATTTAAGATACAAAAGGATGCATACTGCTCCGAAGATAAGGAACTTACCAAGGAAGAATATACAGCTCTTGTAAGGACTGCAGAACAAAAGAAAAACGAACGACTGTCCCTTGTAGTACAAACTATTTGCGGGACAGGCATTCGTGTCAGTGAATTGCAGAGTATTACGGTAGAGGCAGTCAGACGCTCAGAAGCGATTGTATCTTGTAAAGGTAAAACAAGAAAGATATTCATTGTCAAAGCCCTTCAAAAAAAGCTGATTCGATATGCAAACGAGCAAGGAATCACAAGTGGCATACTGTTTGTAACCAAAAGCGGCAAACCATTAAATCGTAGTAATATATGGAGAGAAATGAAGGAACTGTGCAAACAGGCAGGTGTATCACCGCAAAAGGTATTCCCTCACAATTTACGCCACCTATTTGCTCGGACCTTTTACGGTATTGAAAAGGATATTGCGAAACTGGCAGATATTCTCGGTCACTCCAATATTAATACCACTCGCATTTATATCATTACTACAGGTGCCGAGCATCAACGCCGTATGGAAAATATGCGACTGATTATATAAAATAAAAAAAGCCGCTACACAGGGCAGCGGTTCGAATACCACATAATGGTTATTATGTTGTATTATACAATATAAAAGACCGTATGAGTTCATTAAATGCTCTGAGATAATTAAAAATAGGCATAACAAATAAAACCTTTTGAAAAAAATAACCAAAAGGTCGTATTTCTTATGCCCAAAATCCGTTAAATATATGTAAAATTTAATTTTTTTAAAAAACACCTTGTATTTTTGTTTGTGTTGTGCTATAATTCATTGCACTTAATAAGTAACGAGATATGTTTGTTCGGCTTTATGAACAACATAATAACCATTATGTGATGCCGATGTTTTTTTAACATCGGTTTTTTAGCCAACAAATCGCAACATAATAACCATTATGTTGCTTGCAAAGTTTATTTATTAACTAAACATCTTTCCAAAGTAAGATTAGCGCCCACATTACACTTAAATTAAATCACGTGCCTGAGCCTTTGTGCCTGTGCCATTAAATCGCTGTATGCGATTATGGTGCAGGTTTTTCTTTTTTACCTCTTGAACTCAAGCCGGCACCGGAAAAGGAGATTGCCTTTGAACAACACATTTTTGAACAAACCTACAAATAACGAGACTGAAACATCACGGCGACGGTATCTATGTCCTATATGCGGTAAACACACAATATTGTGGCTGCTTCCGGATACAGAGATTAAAAACCTGCCAATTAAATGTAAATTATGCAGTAAAGAAAGCATTGTAAATGTAGCACCTCTTCAAGAATCATAAAAAAATAAATAATACATAGATTATATAGTGCAAATTTTCAGAAATATCAATGTGTAAATTCCGGCGCAAACGCTCGACGTTTGCATTATTTTGGAAATGAATGTAGTAAACATTTACAGATAAGAAAGGAGTTAGCAAAAATGAAACAGGATGAAATCCGTCGGAGATTAATTGGCGGTACTATCCATGTCATTGCCAACGAAGGGCTTGATAAAGCCTCAACCAAACAAATCGGTCT
>CAJGBX010000148.1 GCA_904501685.1 Clostridiaceae bacterium | reverse complement strand
TTAATTATCAGACTGTAGCTGAAATAGGTTTATTATTTTAATCTTCATCAGCAGGCTTTTTGTAAAGTATATGCTTTTTTGCTGTGAAGTTCCAAATAAATATCAATAAAGATGTAAGGAACTTTGCCAGTATATAGTGAAAACCAATCATTGTGTCAAAAAGATACATAAGCAGCTCGGTTAATACTAGTCCGATACTACCGATTGTATAGTATACCGAAAACTTTATAGTATGCTCGTGATGACGTGAAACACCTACAAATACAAAATGCATAGATAAAATATAGTTTACAATCAATCCGCAAATAAACGCTAATGCTACAGCAATGTATTCCTTAAAGCCTAACTTACTGTAAAAAAGCCACAGACAAACCATATCAGTGATACTTGCCAAGCTGCCCACAAAAACATAGCGAAAAAACTGTATTGAGGTGTTATGTGTTCGTGCTCTGAACAAGGCCTTTATTTTTTTGTGGCGTATTAGTCGTATAAGTTCTTTCAAATTCTACTACCTTTCATTTTAATATATTAATAGTATAGCATACTATTTTAAAATATGGGAGACTTTTTTGTAAATTTAATAAAATAAAATAACGCAAGGCCCAAGAAAAAATTCCATGGCCTTGTGTTAAGTAAAATGAAAGGAAGAGATGATAAATTAAAAATAAAACAAGTGCTTATGCACAGGTGCGGTCATCCTGCCGGCAGTCAGTAGGATGATTTTTGTGATGATAAACATTGCTTGTTTTTGCTGACGGTTTTACACGTCTTTTGATAGCGTCAATAATATAGTCTTCAAATTTAATGAGCTTCTTTTCATTAAAAAGACCCCAGATAATAAAGATAGCAACTGCAAATTCAAGAACTGTTTGTAAAATAAACATTGTTATTCTCCTTTTCGAACATTTGTTCGGTATCTATATATTAGCACCTTTAGTGCCGTTTGTCAAGGCTTTTTTGAAATTTTTCCTCACCTTGCAAATATATAATACCAGGTGATAAGTCCTGAAATAGGTACTTTGCTCAAATGATTAGAAAAAGTTTAATATTTTTTCTTTTAATTTCTATTCCTTTATAATCTAATATCTATATTCATATCGGACAAACCGAGGTTCATACCAATTAATGTGGGGAGATGAAATTATGAAATTTTTGATTTTAACCAGAAAGCATTTGGTGATGGCGGGGTGCTTATTGTTGGCAGCAATTATCGGTACTGCAATTTCAGTTAGTGCCTTTGCCAAGCAGGAACGACTTTTGCCGATTTACTGTGTCAAAACTGAAGAAAAGAAAATAGCACTTACGTTTGATGCGGCTTGGGGTGCGGATGATACCGATACGCTTATTGAGATTTTGAAAAGGTACAATGCACCGGCAACATTTTTTGTGGTAGGCGAGTGGGTCGACAAGTATCCCGAGGAGGTCAAAAGGTTAAGTGAAGCCGGAAATGATGTAATGAACCACTCGGCTAACCATCCGTATATGACCTCGTTGAGCGAAGCTCAAATGAAGGAGCAATTGACGTCGTGTAATTCCAAAATAGAGGCTGTTACGGGCAAAAAGCCGACACTCTTCCGTTGTCCGTACGGAGACTATGATAACAAGGTGGTATCGACGGTTGAGAGTATAGGTATGAAGACTCTGCAATGGGATGTTGACAGTCTTGACTGGCAGGAGTCGGCAACGGTTGAGAGCATTGTGTCGAGGGTTACGGGAAAGGTCAAAAACGGCTCGATTGTGCTGTTTCATAATGATGCCGACCACACACCCGAAGCTTTGCCAATTATTTTGGAAAAGCTGACCGCCGATGGTTACACCTTCGTCAAAGCCGCAGATTTGATTTATTGGGATAATTACGAAATCCTAAATGACGGAACACAGAGTAGGAAATGACAACTATCGTAGGGCGGGGGTTTATCTCCCGCCGTTTTTATGCAAATGTTACTTTAAACTCATGCGGGAGCATATAGAATGCTCCCCTACGAAAAAGGAACACACCGCCACCTCTCCCTGAGGGCGTCATTCCCTGAATTTTATGCGTTATTAAACAATATTGGTGAAGTTCCCGAAACAGATACGGGTACTCCACCAATATTAT
>CAJGBX010000147.1 GCA_904501685.1 Clostridiaceae bacterium | reverse complement strand
GCTCAGAGAGTTCCCACCTGCACCGGTTCTACCACTATCCTTGTTGCAGTTGTTAAGGGTAAGGACATCACCAAGGACAGCATCAATGCTGCAATGAAGGCTCAGGCTTCCGAGTCCTTCGGCTACAACACCGATGAGATCGTTTCTTCCGACGTTATCGGTATGACCTACGGTTCTCCCTTCGATGCTACTCAGACTATGGTTGCTAAGATTGCTGATGACCTCTATGAGGTACAGGTTGTTTCTTGGTACGATAACGAGAACTCCTACACCAGCCAGATGGTTCGCACCATTAAGTACTTTGCAGAAATCTAATAGATTGCTGAAAATGTAATTAAAACCTCTCAACCGCAAGGTTGGGAGGTTTTTTGTTTTAAGCTATAGGTATATTTTGCCTTTAAAATTCAGTGAATCAGGTGTATAAATTTTAATTGTGTTTTCAATAATATTATATCTGCATTGAAAAGTGGTAACCGCCCTTGACATTAGGCTTGAATTAGAGTAAAATATAATCTGTATAAATGTGTAATTTTATGAATTTTAATATTTTAATGATTTTGAAATATACATATACTATATGTTTAATTTAAACCGTTTATTTTGAAGAAGGAGTTTATTTAATGGCAGAAAAATTACAGAAAAATGCCGAAAATCAGAAAAAGAATCTAAAAACGGATGGCACAAAGAAGAAATACCGTAAACCGGTATCTGCTACCGGTGATAAAACTATAAAGAAGCAGACTGCGGGTAAAAAGCCCTCGATAAAGTCGCAAAAGCCGTCGGATACCTTTGAAAAAAAGAAGTCCGCACCGAGCTCTCAAAGGCGAGCCAAGGGCCCGAGAAATCAAAAGCCTAAGATAACAAAGCCGTTGCGTATCACTCCGTTAGGCGGAGTAGGTGAAATCGGTAAGAACATTACCCTTTATGAATACGGTGACGATATGTTTCTGGTCGATTGCGGTATGTCCTTTCCTGATGAGGAGATGCCGGGTATTGACATTGTCATTCCTGATTTCACCTATGTTAAAAGCAATATTGATAAAATCAAGGGACTTGTGGTTACCCACGGGCACGAAGACCATATCGGCGGTATTCCGTATTTACTTAAGGAATGTAATATTCCGGTCTACGGCACCGCTTTAACAATCGGACTTATTATGGGTAAGTTGAGCGAGCATAAGCTGTTAGGCAGTGCTAAGCTTAATGTTGTAAAGCCCGGTGACACCGTAAAATTCGGAGTGTTCGAGGTTGAGTTTATTCACGTTAACCATTCGATTCCAGATGCCGTTGCGGTTGCAATCAGCACACCTTTGGGCACCGTTGTACAGACCGGTGACTTTAAGATTGACACGACACCGATTGACGGTGAGGTTATGGATTTGGCACGCTTGGGTGAGCTTGGTAAGCAAGGCGTTTTAGCTTTACTTTCCGATTCAACTAATGCTGAGCGTCCCGGTTTTACTCCGAGTGAGAGTATTGTCGGTGAAAGCTTTTCCAACTTGTTCAAAAAGGCTGAAAATAAGCGTATTATAGTTGCTACTTTTTCGTCTAACATTCACCGTGTGCAGCAGATAATTGACGAGGCTGTCCGTTGCGGACGCAAGGTTGCAGTTTCGGGCAGAAGTATGGAAAACGTTGTGCAGGTAGCATCGGAATTAGGATATTTAACTGTGCCGGAAGGTGTTTTGATAAGTATTGATATGATAAGAAATTATCAGCCGTCGCAGTTGGTTATTGTTACAACCGGAAGTCAGGGTGAGCCGATGTCGGCTTTGCACCGTATGGCATTCGGCGACCACCGCAAGGTTTCGGTCGGAGCAGGGGATTTTATAATTATTTCGGCAACCCCGATTCCCGGAAACGAGAAGTTGGTCACCAAGGTTATAAACAAATTGTTAACCCTTAATGCTCAGGTTGTTTACGAAAAAATGTATGATGTGCACGTTTCGGGACACGCCTGCCAAGAGGAATTGAAGCTGATTTTGAATTTAACCAAGCCGAAGTTCTTTATCCCAGTTCACGGTGAGCAAAAGCATCTTGTCAAGCATGCAAGTCTTGCTGAATCGGTCGGTGTTGAGCATAATAATATCTTAATTGCCGCTATCGGAAAGGTTATTGAAATTGCCGGAAACTCTATGAAG
>CAJGBX010000146.1 GCA_904501685.1 Clostridiaceae bacterium | reverse complement strand
TAATCCATTGCTTCGTTAAGGATTTCGTCGGGAATAACGTTTCTGAGGCCGTAAACACACATTTCGAGCACTTCTTCAACCGCAAGAAGCGGAAGCATTACCCATTTGTTCTTATAGAATCCTTTTTCCATTCCGCCGATTGAACCTATGCCGAATACCATAAGCCAGCACATATCGGTCCATACGTCTTCAAGAATCCAGATTGCTTTTGTTGAAAGCTTCTCACGAAGCGGAGCAATAAAAGCATAGCTTATTGTTGAAACGGGAGATGCGGGGATACCGACGATGGTCTGATATGTAGCCGAGCCGAGAACATCGATAAAGTAATTTGTTCTGCTCTTGCCGACTGCAAAGCCTGCAAGAAATTCTGAAAGAGTATAAAGAAGAATCGGTCTGTTGTTTATAATTGCTTTTAGGCCCTGAATAACACTCGGTTTTTCAATAGACTGCGGAACGCGTTCTTTGGTTACGCAAATAAAATAGAACGACATCAGACAACTTGCAATTGCAGTAAAAATACCGAAACCGATGAAAAGATTCGTTCTGTTCCAGGTAACGACCTGATTGTTTACAAGGTCAAGCAACAGGCCGAAAACAAGCTCGGGTATTTTCTCGCCGACAAAACCAGAAACAAGCTTTGCCATTGTGATAAGACCTGTTCTTTCATTCGGGTCGGGCGTTATTGTTGACATAAAGCCAGTGCCCGCAATCGCAGTGAACGTGCCTGCCGTTTCACATATAATTGAAAACGCTGCGTAAAAAATAAGCTTCGGAGCAAAATCTGCCGAGGTATTTCCAAAGACAACCGGCATAAACCAATACCAGAGACCAATCAACGTGAGAGGAATTTTTCCGAGCAGGATATATGGCTTGAACTTACCCCAACGGGTACGTGTACGGTCAACCAGAACGCCGATAAAAGTATCGTTAATAACGTCCCATAAGCCTGAGAACAGGCCAAAAACTGCAAGGAAATCAAAATCAAGCATAACAATATCGTAGATAAATCTGTCCTTGAATTTATCGATATTGAAGCTGCCGGAAACGTCGTTAAGCAAATATCCGATACGCTCTCTTTTGCCTACGTAACGTCTGTTTTTGAGAAGCGGATTTTTCATACCGTTTTCATAGTCGATTGAAAGACTGCCGGCCTGATTTTCCTGAACTGTGCTTGTGTTTTCTGCCACCTGACCACCTCCTGCATATTTCTTGTTCAATGATAACATAATTTTCACGGCAATTCAATATCTTTTGTGTATTTTGTTAATAACAATTATATTTGACAATACACATAATTTATGTTTTAATTTTATCGGAGATGATAAATATGAAACTTTTATATTCAAAAACAATGCAAAAATTATCTGAGTTAAATCCGCACTTAAAACATAAAACCGGTTTTAATCTGCCTGAAAACTTTACGATAACCTGTCACACAGGTGCGATTTACACAAAGGCAAACAGTCTGGAATCAATAGAAGCATCGATTAATTGGGGTGCACAGATTGTTGAATTCGACGTCACCTTCAGACCCGACGGCACACCGGTTATAATACATAACTCAAACCCGAACCAGAATCAGGGCATTCTTTTTGAAAAAGCTCTTGATGAGGTTGCAAAAAGCACCACCTGCAAAATCAACCTTGATATTAAATCAACTGCAAACCTTCCTGCGGTTGATGAGCTTGTAAAAGCCAAGGGTCTTGAAAATCGGGTTTTCTATACGGGCGTTTTTGAAGATTGGATTGAAACCGTAAAAAGCAATTCATCAATCCCCTTTTTCATAAATTATAACCCCAATAAAACCGAAAGCAACAGCAAGGAATATATTGATAAAATCATAAATAAGGCAAAAGAAACGGGTGCAATCGGCATAAATTCAAACTTCAGGGGTGTTTCAAACCTTATGGTTGATACTCTTAAAGCAAACGGATTGCTCGTTTCTTTATGGACTGCAAACAGAATCCCCGATATGCTTGAGGCACTTTCGTTCTGCCCCGATAATATCACAACGAAGAAACCGCATATTCTCAGAAAATTAATAATGAAATAGCAGGATACTATTTTAGTTATACAAATCAAAGACCTGATAAAAATAGTGGTGGATACATTAAAACTAATAAAGAGCAAGTTGACGTTGTTCGATTACCTGGAACTACCTATGTTTGGGTAGAAGAT
>CAJGBX010000145.1 GCA_904501685.1 Clostridiaceae bacterium | reverse complement strand
TGTAAACCTCCATTTCAGTACAGTTCCACATACGTGCAACATATTTATCCGAGAAGCCCATTTTCTTAGCGGTAAGCAAAACATCCTTATCCTCTTTATGAGCCTTCAAATTTTCTTCCATATCGACTATTTTCTTGATAGCCTCTAAGAAATAAGCTGTGATTTCGGTAATCTTATGAATCTCCTCAACAGATACACCGCGAGCCAACAGCTCTGCGATTGCAAAAATATTATCCGAACGGAACTCGGAAATATATTCACACAGCTCTTCCTTGCTCATATTGTCAAACTTTGACATATAAATATGGTTTACACCGATTTCCAACGAACGGATTCCCTTAAGCAAAGCCTCCTCAAGGTTGGAACCGATACCCATAATTTCACCGGTAGCCTTCATCTGAGTTCCAAGCTTATTGGTAGCGCTTGTGAACTTATCAAACGGGAAACGGGGCAGCTTTGCAATTACATAATCAAGCTGAGGCTCGAAAGCGGCATTAGTGTTGGCAATCTTGATTTCCTCCAACGACATACCGACCGCAATCTTAGCGGTAACACGAGCTATCGGATAGCCCGAAGCCTTGGAAGCCAAAGCCGAGGAGCGGGAAACACGAGGATTAACCTCGATAAGATAATACTCGCTGGAATTAGGGTTAAGTGCAAACTGAACGTTACAGCCACCCTCAATTTTCAATTCCTTAATCAGCTTAATAGCACTGTCATTAAGCATTTTTAAATCGTGGTCACTAAGTGTCATAATAGGTGCTACAACAACCGAGTCGCCGGTATGAACACCGACCGGGTCGATATTTTCCATACCGCAAATGGTAATTGCGTGGTCAGTAGAGTCACGCATAACCTCAAACTCAATTTCCTTATAACCCTTAACACTCTTCTCAACAAGCACCTGATGTACGGGTGAAAGCTTGAATGCATTAAGACCAACCTCAATAAGCTCGTCCTTATTATAAGCGAAACCGCCACCGGTACCGCCCAAGGTAAAGGCAGGACGCAAAACTACCGGATAACCGATTCTTTCTGCTGCCGCCACGGCCTCCTCAATACTATATGTGATTTCAGAAGGGATGACCGGCTCACCAATCGACTCACAAAGCTCCTTAAACAGCTCGCGGTCCTCAGCACGCTCAATACTCTCACTGTTAGTACCTAAAAGCTCTACACCACATTCCTTTAAAACACCTTTTTTCTCAAGCTGCATAGCTAAATTAAGACCGGTCTGTCCGCCGATGCCGGGAACTATAGCATCGGGACGCTCATATCTTAAGATTTTTGCGATATACTCCAAGGTCAGCGGCTCCATATAAACCTTATCTGCAATGGTGGTGTCAGTCATAATAGTAGCAGGGTTTGAGTTGCAAAGCACAACCTCATAGCCCTCCTCCTTCAATGCCAAGCAGGCCTGTGTGCCTGCATAGTCAAACTCAGCTGCCTGACCGATAACAATCGGGCCCGAGCCGATAATGAGAATTTTCTTTAAATCTGTTCTTTTTGCCATTTTCAGTTCCTCCAAAATTAACTATCTTAAATTTCAATTAAAAACCAATCACTTATCGCAGTAAACTACCCTGCCGTCACAAACGGTCAGTAAGCATTTACCGCAAACCGTATCACCCTCAAACGGAGTGCTTCTTCCCTTTGTTAAAAATTCCTGTGGGTTAACTATATATTCCTGATTCAAATCAAACACCGTAAAGTCCTCCGTTTCGGGAAGTCCGAAACGCTTACGGGGATTTACCGCCATTAATTCAATCAATCTTTCCAAGGTGATAACACCGGTTTTAACAAAGTTTTTATACATTACAGGGAATGCCGTTTCAAGTCCGACAACACCCATTGCGCTTTTTTCTAAGCCCTTTGCCTTTTCCTCGGCACTATGCGGTGCATGGTCGGTAGCTATCATATCAATCGTACCGTCCTTCAGGCCTTCGATAAGCGCCAATCTGTCCTCACGGCCTCTTAAAGGCGGATTCATTTTAAAACGACCGTCTTCCTGCAAATTACTGTCATCTAAAACAAGATAGTGCGGACCGGTTTCACAGGTAACATCCACACCCTCGGCCTTGGCTTTTCTTATAAGCTCGACACTTTCCTTAGTCGAAATATGGCAAACGTGGTATTTACAGCCAGTTTCCTTTGCCAACCTCAAGTCCCTTGCAATAGGTCCCCATTCACTTTCGCTCGA
>CAJGBX010000144.1 GCA_904501685.1 Clostridiaceae bacterium | reverse complement strand
GGTAGACAAGAGCATACGCAAAAGCAGGTAGCCGATATATTGGGGATTTCACAAAGCTATATTTCCCGTTTGGAAAAACGTATAATAGCACATCTTAAAAAGGAACTTGAAAAGACATATATTTAAATTGAGAACCCAATCAAGCATAGGCTGATTGGGTTCTTGTGATGTTATTGAATTGATTTGAAATAGTCTACAATGCCTTGGGCCAGTGCAACGGCACATTTTTGATTAAATTCAGGTTTAATGATATCACTGAGTTCATTTGCGTTGGTCATAAAGCCGTTTTCGGTTAAAACAACTGGGCAGTCGGTTTGCCGTCCCATATAATAATAATGCCAATCTGTGCCGTACCATTTATCCTTTTTATAAAGCTTTGCATCTTCAGTTGCTTTATAAACCAGTTTAGCCGCATCGGAGGAAAAGGCGTTAAAATGGTACGACTTAAAACCTTGTGGTTTAGCAGTTTCTGCGGCATTTCTGTGGATAGAGATACAGAAGTCCGGTTTATATTGTCGCAACATTTTCTTTTTATCCTCGGCTTGTTCTTTACCGCCACTCAAATTATCCTCACGAGACATTATAACTGTTGCACCGATTGATTCTAATTCTGCTTTAAGCATTTTGGCAAGCATTAAGTTAAGGTTTGCTTCAGTGTAGGTTATTTTATCATTACCATCACCAATTTTAACGGTTGCTCCGGTATCATCGTCTCCGTGACCAACGTCGATAAAAATTACAACACCGTCAAGTCGGTGACCGTAAGCGTTGTTGGCAGCAGTGATTTTTGCCGGATTCAAAAATGTAAAGACAAGTTGATTACTTGAGTTGTAATCGGCACTCCATCCATAGAATTTACCGGTTTTCTTTAAGTGTAATCTGAGCGTATAGTCTGATTCATTCTTAATCCATTCTGCTTTTGAAAAAACCGGGTTATCATCGGGTACTGTAATCTCTCCGGCAACTAAGGTGGTATAGCAGAAGGTAATATCTATGTAAGTATAGGTTGCTGAAGTAATAGTATAATCGCGGTTGGAAGAAGTATTATTAGGATAAATCTGAGGAGCTATATCAAATTTAAACGGAGCCTTCCACAGAGTATCAAGAGTTAAAATTGTGTGGCTGCCAATATTGGTAAATGATGCAATATTAACGCTATTATGGTCAGGAAGTGTTCCGGTGTAGTATTTTACCGAGCCTGACGATGCTGAGTCGTAGGTTGACTTGCCGTAGCGCCAATTTCTTAAAATGTAGCTATTTGAAACAATAGATTTAGTCGAGGCATAATCAACCGTTCCTTTAGGAAGAAAATTATTTGTCGGTCTCGAGTAATCCTGAGCGGCATTAGCATCAAACATTTCAAGCTGCCAGCCTACAACCTCACCAATCAGGTTTGAATTAACATTGATGTAATCGCCGCCGGAGGGCTGCTTCCAAGGCGTACCGCCTGACGGTGCGTTGCTTGAACCCGAACCGGTGCCACCTGAATTAGTGTCGGAGGGTGTTGAAATAACCGGTCGGTCTTCTTTTAAAACGATAATATTTTCACTTTGCTTTGTTTCACTGCCGTATTTCGAGGTAGCTTTGAATGTGATTTTGCCCATAGTTCTGTTTTCGTCATAAACCGTAGGCAGGTCAATTAATCCTGAATAGCTACTGTATTCAGGGTCTACAATACCGTTGCTGTCAACAATGGGTTCCTCACTCAAGGTAATCTTAATATTGCTTAGAGTTGCCGTAACCGTACTGCCGGAAATAGCGGTACAGCTGATAGATAGGGTTGAATGGCTGGGTAATTCCTGCTTCTTTGTAGGGAATAGCTCCTTAATAATAATGCGGTCAAAGGTGATTTTATAGGTTTTGGTAACACCTTTATGCTCTAATGTAAAGGTGTTTAATCCGTCATTCAAGTCTAAATCGAGTGAAAAATATCCAAGTTCTGAACGCTCAAGTTCATTGCCGTTAAGTTTTAAAGAAAATTCAGGGTCAGAAGCGCCCATCAAAAGCACTGTTTTATCGTGTGTTGTAAACTTGGTTTTTGTAGGTTTTGAAACGCTTAATTCTCTTAAAATATAGTCGTTTGAAAATTGATTGGCAAGGTATTTCTTAACCGCATCTCGGCTTTCGGTGGTATCGTTGATAAAATCATTATATTTTCCGACCGAGAAGCCCGAAACATTTAATTCGTCCAACTCCTTTAACTGACGCAAAATCTGG
>CAJGBX010000143.1 GCA_904501685.1 Clostridiaceae bacterium | reverse complement strand
GAGAGGATTCGGTTAAGGTTATTCCGTCGGCCCTTAAAAAGCTTAAAATCGGCTTTTGAAAATCCAAGGATAAATCACCGTAGCCGGCACTAAAGCGAGGTTTGGTGCTACCCGGTAAAAGCTCTTGCACTCGGTTGCAGACCGCCTCAATTAAGCTTGAAGCAACGGCGTCTGCTATAAAGTGGTCTTTAGAGGATTTTACTGCTTCCTGTCTTAACAATCGGTCAACGGAGTGTCCCAAGGTTACTGCAACGATGTAAGCTGAGCTACAATCGGCAAGATTTTTTGCCAGAGCACTGCTTTCGACCTCATAAAAGCCAAAAACCACCTTGTCACCCTCAGTGTTAACGGTGGTTTTATTAAATTCGTATTTACATTCAGCAAGGCTTTTTATAATGCTTTCAAATTCTTGAGCCTTTTTCAATGTTTCACTGTCATCAGCACCCAAAAGCCGTTGTTTTAGCTCTTTTGGGTCGATTTTAAGAGTTGAAATATCTATATTTTTCATTTGATAATCGACTTTAAGTTATTTTTAATTCTCTTTGCAACCTCAGGCTTGTTCATCGAATATACGTGTACTGCCTTTGCACCGTTGGCAAAAAGGTCGATAATTTGCTCGGTAGCATAGGCAATTCCGGCGTCAAGCATAGCCTCGGCATTATCACCGAAGCGGTCAACTATTCTGACGAAACGCTGAGGCAGGGCACTGCCTGAAATACGGCATATTCGTTTAATTGAGCTGGGATTGGTCACCGGCATAATACCGGCAACCACCGGCACATTGATACCGGCATTGTTCAAGCGGTAAAGAAAATTATAGTAAACATTGTTGTCGAAAAACATCTGTGTAGTCAAAAACTCACAGCCGGCTTCAACCTTAGTTTTAAGGTTTTCAATATCCTTGAAGCTAGACTCACATTCAGGATGTGACTCAGGATAGCAGGCACCGCCGATACAAAAGCCACCGAATTCTTTAATGTCACGGATAAGCTCTGAAGCATATGCATAGTCAGTCTTAAGCTGAGCTTCGTCTTTGGGACGGTCACCGCGTAAAGCCAGGATATTTTCAATTCCGTTATTCTTAAAGTCGGTCAAATGAGCCTTGATTTCGTCCTTAGTGGATGAAACGCAGGTCAAGTGAGCCAACGGTGTAACATTCTTTTTCTTTAAGTTTTCGGCAATCTGCAGTGAATAACCTGAGTTTCCGCCGCCGGCACCGTATGTAACACTCATATAAGACGGATTAAGCTCGGCAATTTCCTCGGTAGCCTGCTTTACGCTTTCAAAGGTGTCATCGGTTTTAGGCGGAAAAACCTCAAACGAAAGACTTAAACTGTCAGAATTAATAATTTCGGTTAATTTCATTTTTTATCTTTCCTTTTTAAAAGGCTATGTATTGTTTGGTATACTCGTTTGATGTATTTTCTGAAAGAGAACAGCATTCGCCAAACTTTTTCGTATATGCGGTAAAAAGGCTCGTCAACCGAGTGGTATTTACCGTGTCTTGTAAAGCCTTTGACCTTACATAAAATCTGCGTGTGCTTGACACCCTTTTCAAGCTCCCACTGATTGTCACCCGATATGTCATAGCAGTCGGAATGTACCTTTAAAATGCGGTGCAGAACATACTGACCGTTTTCACGCAGGTATAGTGGGATATCACCTTTTTTAAGTGCAGACGGGTCACATTTTGTCAAAACAACGGTATCTCTTAAATGGGTAAGCATTGGTCTCATACTGTTGCCGGTGACCAGAATGGTTACGTCTACATTTTCCTCAATCAAACCGATAAGCAATGGCGAAAGCTCACTCATCGGAACAGCTTTAGAATGCGGTCTTGTCATATCAGCAGTTCAGCCTTGCTGAGTTTTTCAATAAATTCCTTAACATCCCTTTTAGCAGTTGCTTTATCAACCGAATATTCAGATAACAGCGCCGTAACCAGGTCCTCCTCAGTTATATCGTTTGAAAGCCTTTCCCATAAAAAAACTCCGCTTTCATTTAAGGTTATAACACTGCCGAAGGAAACAGTATTGTTACCGGTAGGCACAACTATATTAGTACCTGCTATTGATTTTAAAATAAATCCGTCTTTAATCTTCATAAAGCTTTTCCTTTAATTATTTAAAATTTATATTCCGTAAATCCATTTAAGAATGTAGTTCTTTGCCTTTTCAATATCATATTTCCAAACCCATGTGCCATTAGTGTCCTCAAATATACCGCCTTGGGCAACAACCTCTTTTCCGGGTACTGCGGTTGTTTGGAGATGCAGTGACGAAATCGAGAGCAT
>CAJGBX010000142.1 GCA_904501685.1 Clostridiaceae bacterium | reverse complement strand
ATGACTATGTTGATGTCGAAATAGGGCAAAGCCTTATTTCGACTGCGAATTCAAAGAATTCGCAAACAATTACCAACGGTAATTGAACATATTCATTGAAATGATATCGAAGTTGCAAAAAACGTTTTAATACGTTTTTTTGCAACATAGAGCCGATTTTTATCGGCTTTGTCGAGAAATTTAATTAATTTCTCGACATTCGATTATCATTATAAACCCACCATATCAGTGAGAGTCCTGCCTGAATAGATAATGAAACAATGACGTTTAACAGCGGTGAAGAAATACGGTCGGATATGAGCCTGGCCGAAAACCCGCTTAAAACCCCTATAACCAACGGCAAAAGAACCCACCTTAATAAATCGGGTGCCGTTTCGGTTGCTTTGAAAAGGCAACGTGCGCTCAAAAGTGACGTAAAGCAGTTGCTGACAACCATTATACCTAAATAAGCCTTTATTCCGAAGACAGGCAGTGTTACCAGAACGGCGGTAATTCTTAGCGCCGAATCGCACAAATTAAAGGAAAGCATATTCATCTGTCGGTCGAGCCCCTTTAAAAGTCCTGCCGTTACGCTTTCGAGATACATAAGCGGTACAATCGGCGAAAGAATAAGCATAACCTGACCTACGTCTCGGTCGCCGTAGACAGCGAGGCTTAAGTTTTCGGAGTTAAACATAAATCCGCAGGCAATAAGTGTAGATACGGTAAGCGTAGTTTTGACGGCATACGACACGGTTTCCTTGATTTTCAGAGTATTGCCTAACGCCTTTGCCTCGGACACCTCGGGTATCAGCATTGTTGAAAGCGAGGTCAAAAAGCTTGCGGGAAAAAACAGCAACGGCAGAGCCATTCCTCTGACTGCACCGAAAAGCTCAAGACCTCGGGCACGAAAGCCGTAAAATCTTGTCAGCTGCAGCGGAACGAGTATGTTTTCGGCGGTATGTAAGGCCGAGGAAAGATAACTGCTGCTTGTAATCGGCAAGGCGATGTGTAAAATTCTTTGTAAAACATCGGTAGCTTTTGTTCCTTGGGGCAGACCCTTGACGTCTCGGCGGTAGAGCAACCAATTAACCGAAAACGAAATAATTTCTGCAACTGTATCACCCAAAAGCACAGCGGCGGCGGTGTAGGTCAGGCCCTTGTCTTTAAAAATGCCGACTGTCAGCACCGTTACGGCAATTCTTACCGCTTGCTCAAGAAGCTGAACGAGTGACGGCTGAGTAGTTTTCCTGCGCGCAATGAAATATCCTCTTGCACAGGATGAAAGTCCCATAAACGGCAGTGAAAAGCTTAAAATTTTCAATGATGGTACTGTCCGTGTGTCTTTCAGAATAAAGAAGGCTATCGGTTTTGAGCAGAAGAATATCAGTGCCGTAGTCAGCAAAGCTACTGTAAGTGTGATTATTACTGCTTTTCGCATTACTGAGTAAACCGCAAGCCGACCCTTGTGCTCTTCCTCGGCAATCAGCCTTGTTACTGCCGTTGAAACTCCCGACGATGCAAAGGTTGCGGCCAGCATATAAACCGAAAAAACCAATGAGTAAAGACCTATGCCCTCGCTTTTGACGGTATCGGCAAGCCAAACCTTAAAAAGCATGCCTGCAAGCCGTAGAATGAGGCCTGTAGCCGCTAAAATCACTGCATTTTTAACAAATAAATTTATCTTCATATTTATCACCCTAGTCAAAGCATTTATATGCAGAATCGAGGACAAATATGGCAGATGGCTGAATATAAGCCGATTTTTGGGAAAAATAGCAATAACTATACAATGAAAGGGATTTTTAAAATGACCGGAGGCTATAAATCGGTTTTGCGTGAGCTTACACGAACGCTTGCGACCGAGGAAAATTTTGATATAATCCGACGAGACCTTATAATCGGCGAACGACCGGCGGCTTTATTTTTTATGGATGCCTTTATTAAGGATGAGACTTTTGAAAAGATTTTCGAGTTTTTATATAAAATAACCCCAAAAGAGCTTAAAGATATAAAAACAATGGATGAATTTTCGTTAAGGAAAATGCCGTATGTTGAGGTTGGTATTGCAAAAACTGTTGACCAAATCGTAACAGCGGTGCTTTCCGGTCAGACGGCGCTTGTTATAGATGGTGTTAATGACGCGTTACTTGTCGATATCCGCACCTATCCGACCCGTTCGATTGACGAGCCGGATAAGGATAGGTCTTTAAGAGGCTCGCGTGACGGCTTTGTCGAAACTATGATTTTCAACTGTGCGCTTATTAGACGGCGTATTCGTGACCCTAAGCTCAGAATGAAGCATTTTCAGGTGGGAAAGTCCTCAAAGGTGGACGTTGCTATT
>CAJGBX010000141.1 GCA_904501685.1 Clostridiaceae bacterium | reverse complement strand
TATATTGTACCATACGACTTTAAGCTTTCGGGAGTACAGATTGCTCGCTCCGGTATTTTTGCAGGAACTGTACGAAATAACCGTTTTGTGCCTGAGCATGCACTGTTTAACAATGTAATATTTAATGCCCGAAGTGTGATTGACTTAAAGCTTGATGATGATCGTGTGCTGCAGTTTTTACATGGAGAGGAAATTGTCTGTGACAGTAGTTTAAGAGGGTATACACAGGTAAAAATTGAGGGTATACCTTTGGGCTTCGGTAAAGCATCAAACGGTACGTTGAAGAATCATTATCCAAAAGGATTAAGAATATTAAAATAAAAAAACGTAGCCTTTTTGGCTACGTTTTTTAGTTTAAAATATTAAACTGTAAATTCAAACAACAGCATTCCAACAATTATCAAAAGTAGGCCACAGATTGTTTTCCAAGAGATTCTTTCCTTTAAAAGCAGGGCAGATAGTCCGGCGGTAGAGCAGATGCTTAATGATAAAATAGCGGTTGTGATTTCTCGGTTACCTTCAAAATAGGCATATCTGAAAAGGAAAAATGCTAAAAAGGCGGTAATTCCAGAAAGAACGGTAAAAATAATTTCCGCAAACGGTATTCTGCCGATACCGTGATGAAGTCCTCTTATAAATATAGCTATAAGTGAGACTAACAGTGAAACGGAAAGGATCAAGGTCCATTCAACCGCCATACTGTTTAAGGAAACGCCTGTTGCGTTAATTATATATGAGCTAACAGCTGCAATACTTGAAAGCAGACCGAATATAATCCATTTTCCGCCCGAACGCTTTGAACGTGAACACGAAAATAATATTCCTAAGCCGATAAGCACAACACATATTATAGGGATTATTACCGACTTAAATGAATGGTTAATGACCGAAATTAAAATTATTAAAAACGGTGTTGTTCTCATAATCACCGAAACGCTGGTTGCGCTGCCTGACTTTAAGGAAACGTGATAGCAAATTAAAGCAACAGTCAGGGCGATTCCGGTAAAAATTATGTATAACCATTCGGTGCCGTTGGCAGTTGAAATAAGACCGGTTTTGTTTTCTGAAAACAGTAAAATCCAAGCACATACAGTGACGGTAAGCGTGCGTAAGGCGGTGGTAACGGTGGCGTCAGCCTTTCTGGAACCGCATTTGGCAAAGATAACCGAAACCGAAAGTGCTATAGTACACAATAATGCGTATAAAATCCACATAAAAGTATCACCTCAGGTTAGTTTAAATCATTATACATCAAAAACAACTATTTTTCAACATAAAGCTCACCTTGAACAAGGTTTTGTTGTTTGAACTGTGCATTCATATAGTTTAAAACACGTTTTTTGTCCATAGACCATTTGGGAGCAATCAGCTTGTTTTTGGCGCCGTCACCGGTAATACGGTGAATTACCATATTCGGTGGCAAACGCTTTATACAACCGATTACAATTTCTGTATATTCTTCTAAAGTAGGCAGCTTAACCTCGCTGTTGCGGTACATTTCGGCTAGTGAAGTATTTTCCAGAACGTGAAGTAAATGTATTTTAATTCCGTCAGCACCCGAACGGCCGATGTATTGGGCGGTTTCAAAAATCATACTGTCGGTTTCGCAGGGGAAACCTATTATCATATGTACTATAACTTCGATATTTCTTTTTTTAAGCTCTGTAACCGCTTGGTCAAAGATTGGAAGTTCATATTGACGGTTGATCAGATGCGCAGTATTCGGATGAATGGTCTGTAGTCCTAATTCCACCCAGACAGGCTTGATTTTGTTTAATTCAGCTAACAATTCCAATACACTGTAAGGTAAACAATCGGGTCTTGTTGCAATTGAAAGAGCAACTATATCGGGATGAATAATGGCCTCAGTAAATATTTTTTCAAGATAATCAATTGGAGCATAGGTATTTGTAAAATCCTGAAAATAGGCAATAAATTTACCTGATTTAACTTTGTTAGAAACACGTAATTTTGCGTTTTCAATCTGGTCAGTGACCGATGTATAGCGGTGCTCGGCAAAATCGCCCGAACCTTTAGCATCGCAGAAAATACATCCCTTGGTACTTAAAGTTCCGTCACGGTTAGGGCAGGTCATACCGCCTGAAAGTGCAAGCTTGTAAACCTTACAACCGAATTTTACTTGTAAATAATTGTTTAGCGACCGATACATCAATTCACCGCCTGTAAATGGTTTCATTAAGTATATCTTAATTAATTGCTACGGTCAAGTGCCCAAATCTGCAATTATAAGTAATAAGATGAATAATATCTAAAAAAAGTTATAAAAAAGAAAAATTATAGTTGACAAATGTAATTAACTGTGGTAATATAGCAGGGTCGAGCGAGTGTGCTGGAATAGGCAGACAGGCACGTTTGAGGGGCGTGTGTCAACGACGTACGAGTTC
>CAJGBX010000140.1 GCA_904501685.1 Clostridiaceae bacterium | reverse complement strand
TGGTTTATCATGTCAATATCGCGTGCCAAATTTGAAAAATCGGCAGCAAGCAACGAAGGAGCAATCATCGTATTCATAGCACTATAGCACTCAACTGATTTATTTGTCTACAAAAGTAGAGAAATCAAACGGATTTAACAAGCAAACAGCCATTATTTATCCGTCTAGAACATTTCACAGACATCCAATGAAAGAGACACAAATAAAAAGCCCTCAGCTCAACATGTAGCCCTGCAAGCCTTCAGGCAAGCTAGACTCAACTCGATAATTGCGAGCGAAATCTTTCAAAAACTTCACCGTACTCTCTTTAGGCTGACGCAATTTTTCCTTCTTTAAAGCCTTACGAACCAACGTGGCAAATTCAGAAGTTGAATAAAGTGTATAATTTTCATCCATAGGCATAACGGGTATAATTAACCATTCACAAGAAACGACTTTACCAACATTGGTCGTAATCGTTTGTATGTATAACGCGCCCAACCTATATTTAGTATATATAACGTAAATTTAAAAGAAAACAGATCACCTCGGCGCACATATGCAACCGAGGTGATCTGTAATAAATGTATATGTTAAATTAAATCTAGTTCGTTTGATTACTTCAAAGAGTAAACAACATCCTCTTCTACCTCAACGGCAGCAATCTTGCCCTCACGGAGCAACCAGCCCAAGCCAAGGAGGAAATCATCCTTCTTTTGCTTAGTTTCTTTCTTAATTTCCTTGAAGGTCAAACCTTCCTTACCGTCGAGTGCGTTCCAAATAAGACCTGCATTTGCTCCGGCTTTTTCTGTCAACATAACTTTAATTTTTTTAATTGTTAAACATATTCATGCCCCTCTCACAAGGAGCAAAT
This sequence comes from Clostridiaceae bacterium, assembly GCA_904501685.1. Classification (GTDB taxonomy): domain Bacteria; phylum Bacillota; class Clostridia; order Oscillospirales; family Acutalibacteraceae; genus UMGS172. The sequence continues at coordinate 1,559 of CAJGBX010000140.1, read as the reverse complement.
GTAAGAATTCGCTGCAAAGATAGGCATTTTTATGTTGTAAAACATATTTTTTATTGTTTTTTTTCGCTTTTTTGTTGATTTTTTTTATACTTGCTCCATATACACGCAGCAGTCTCTACCATTTTGGCACATGGGCGTTTCTCATAATACACTGCAGTACGTTCATCAGGGACAGGTACCTGAGGCCTACGCTCACGCAAACCTAACAATTCGGCACAGATAAGCGAACCGTTCTCACGACGAAACTCATCGGCTAATTGCTGCACAAGAGCATAGTTATCAGCCTTGCCTTGGCGGTCATAAGCATCGGCGCTACCCGTATCCAGTCCCGCTAAGATAAACATACCGCAAGCCGCACCGCATGTTTCACGCATACGACCGATACCCCCTCCGAACGAAGCCGACATTTTCAAAGCCTGCTCTTCGGTATATCCATACTCATCGGCAAAAGCCGCCGTCACTGCCTGTGCACAATTGTAACCCATCTTAAAGAGTTCAACGGCACGAGCCACTCTTTGTTCGTAATCCAAGTCCATTACAATATTATTTTAAAAAGAATCCTATTTATTTTATCACGAAGCCGCTATCCAAGACCAACACAACCGTCATCAAAGACACACCACCTGAAATTAGTGACAAAGTTATGTATTTTTTCGTTTTCAGCCAATAGGCAACACCTATATCGCGATAGAACAAGAAAAAGTGTAGAAAAACACAAATACCTTATTATATATATATGCTATGCCGAAAAAAAATCGTACCTTTGCAGCGTGAAATAGGGAATACCATTCGCAAAACAAATAAAACCTTATATAATATAAAATTCAGAAATGGAACAGAATTTCATCAATGGACTTTGGAACAAGGAAATCAACGTAGCTGATTTCGTAAGTGCCAACATCGCACCTTACACTGGCGATGCCTCATTCTTGCAGGGCCCCACATTACGTACAACCAACCTTTGGAACCTCTGCCTCAAGGCTCTCGAAGAGGAGCGTAACAATGGCGGTGTACGCTCACTTGACAATGTAACTGTATCAACAATCACTTCTCATAAGGCTGGTTATATCGATCAGGAGAACGAACTTATCGTAGGTCTCCAGACCGACGAACTTCTGAAGCGCTCTATCAAGCCCTTCGGTGGTATCAACGTAGTAGCTAAAGCTTGCCACGAAAATGGCCTCGAGATAGACGAGAAGGTAAAGGACATCTTCACTCACTACCGCAAGACTCACAACGACGGAGTGTTCGATGCATATACTGACGAGATTCGTTCGTTCCGTTCACTCGGCTTCATCACCGGTTTGCCCGACAACTATGCTCGTGGCCGTATCATCGGTGACTATCGTCGTCTTGCTCTCTATGGTATCGACCGCTTGATCGAGGCTAAGGAGGAGGATAAGCGTAACATCACAGGTCCTATGACCGATGCCAACATCCGTCTTCGCGAGGAGGTAACCGAGCAGATCAAGGCCCTCAAGGAGATCAAGGTGATGGGTGAGTACTACGGTCTCGACCTCAGCCGCCCCGCAACCTCTGCTCAGGAGGCAGTACAGTGG
>CAJGBX010000139.1 GCA_904501685.1 Clostridiaceae bacterium | reverse complement strand
GATGCACCGAATTTTGCAATCTGATTACCTGCATCATTAACATAAAATTCCCTTGTTACATCATAGCCGGCTTTATCCAAAACTGCAGCCAAGCAGTCACCCAAAGCACCACCGCGTGCATTACCGATATGCATAGGTCCTGTCGGGTTTGCCGAAACAAATTCCACCATTACCTTTTTGCCCTGACCTAAGTCGGACTTACCGTAATCTTCACCGCTTTTCAGAACATCACTGACAATTGCGGCATAATATCGGTCGGAAAGAAAAAGATTTATAAATCCGGGACCTGCAATCTCTGCCTTTTGAATATAAGTGCCCTCAAAATCGAAGTTTTCGGCCAAGGCCTCAGCAATCTTTCTGGGATTTGAGCGAAACGCCTTTGCCCAACAAAGAGCGGCATTAACGGCAAAATCACCGTGTGCACGGTCGGCAGGAACCTCAACATTGAAGCCCGGCAGCTCTGCTTCAGGCAAAGTACCTACGGCTATTGCCTTTTTTGCGGCATTAACAATAATATCCTTAATACTTTCTCTTGTAGCTTTAACAATTTTTGACATTTATTTACATTCCTTTCAGGTAGTTCGAATCTATATGCTTTGGCTATGCTTGTTTCACAGTAATTTCAACCTTGTTTCGACTAAGCAACTGACAGTTAGCGTCTAGTGTATAGCTCATATAAAGCTCACCGCCGTCGGCATTTATGCCGTTCTTTATCGTTTCACCGAAGATACCCATTGTGAGGGTGCCTTGCAGTGTTTCGTAATGACAAATATGGCGCTGACCTTTTTTAATATACATTCTTGAATTAAGTGCACCCGAGCGTGACATTACAACTGAATCATCCTCAGGATCAATCTTTATAACACAGCTGACACCCTCCATACCGGTGGCAGCACTGTCATCATATTTTAAATATGTTTTACCTGCTATAACGTTCATTTTGCCAACGGTCGTAACCTCGACAACATCCTCCTCACCGTCAACCTCTTGAGTGCCCTTTATGTCAATTATTACTTCCTTCATTACTTTCCTCCGAAGTCCTCCAGACTTACAGTTTCGACCTGAGAAATCTCATCGCCTAACAAAATACCTGCGGTTGCCGAAAAAGATTCGGGTCGGTCACTGACAAAATATCGTCGCTGTCCGCCCTCACCCAGCAGGTCATTTTTCTTCAAATAATCAGCCGCAGTCAAGGCCGCCTCAGTACCTGAATTAATAAGCGTAACACTATCCCCCATAATATCTGCAATTATTCCCTTTATTGCAGGAAAATGAGTGCAACCTAAAATCACAGTATCTACATCTGCCTCAACAAGCGGTTGTAAATAACGCTTGGCGGTAGCAACCGTAACCTCGTCATTACGGTCAATCCAGCCTGCCTCAACCAGCTGAACAAACAACGGACAGGCAACCTGAGTAACCTCTAAATCAGGCCTGATTTCAAGCATTTTTTTCTTATAAGAATTACTGCTGACGGTAGCCGAGGTTCCCAACACTCCGATTTTACCGCTTTTGGTAGACCTGACCGCCGCTTTGGCCGCAGGTGTCACAACTTCAATAAACGGAACAGGCAAGCTATCGGCTGTGTGAGCCGCAACCGAGCTGACGGTACCGCATGCGGCAATAATCAGCTTAACCGAGTGCGAGAGTAAAAAACGTTCATCCTCTTTGGCATACTTCACAATCGTATCGGCGCTGCGGGTACCGTAAGGCACACGACCGGTGTCGCCAAAGTATACTATATTTTCATTTGGAAGTACGCGGTTAAGCTCTTTAATAACCGAAAGTCCGCCTAATCCCGAATCAAAAACACCTATGGGTCTTGAATCCATAAAACACTCTCCTATCAATATTTTTTCGAGTGTACATAAATATTCAATATATTCTACCACACCTTAACGCAAATTGCAAACCTTATTTACAATAAATGCTATAAGATATTACAAAAAATATTTATTGAAATATATGTACTTTGGTAGTAAAATTATAAATCAGTAATAAACAACGAATGAGGGTGAGAAAATGAATGTCCTTAAAGCACGTTTAGGTGAATTTGCGGTTTTGCTTGCGGCAATAATGTGGGGTTGCATCGGTCTTTTCACAAGAAATATGCAGGCAATCGGCTTTACCTCAGTGCAAATCGTTGCGGTTCGAGCCATTTTTACAGTAGTTTTTATTGGCATTACAATTCTTATTGTCGACCCAAAATTATTTATAATCAACCTTTATGACCTTTGGATGTTTTTCGGCACCGGTATTTTAAGTTTTCTCTTCTTCAATATATGTTATATGTCCTCAATCGGAGAAAATTCGCTTTCCGTAGCCTGCATTCTGATGTATACCTCACCTATTTGGGTGGCAACGCTTTCAATCCCGCTTTTTAAAGAAAAGCTTACCCTTCAAAAGCTGATTGCTTTTG
>CAJGBX010000138.1 GCA_904501685.1 Clostridiaceae bacterium | reverse complement strand
TAAGCTCACCGCCTGAAAATCCGGTAATAACAATCCAATGCTGACTGCCGTATTTGTTTTTTGACCCGAATAAAACCGGCTTGCCCTCGGCTAATTTTTCTTTTATAACAGAAAGATAGTTGGCACTGCTTGTAACAACCTTATAATCACTAGGCCAGTATACATTGCCTGAGGCGGTATATTTGAGCTTTTTGGACATTGCATCAGGATAAATTGTTGTACCGGTTCTGAACGATTCAAGCATTGCGATACCGGTAGTAACACAACCGATTTGAGCTATTGTTTTACCTGAAGCGCCAATTTTAACATTGGCCCAACGAGGGTCGTTTTGCTTATAGCTTGGTACATTTAGTTTAATTGCATCGGATGGTATTGCTTCGGTTGAGTTTGTTTTTAGATATTTCGAATTAACATAACCAATCTTTGAACCGTTAAAAACAATTTTGCTCCAACCGTTTGTTTCAGAAATTACAGCTAATGAAATATTTTTCGGCGCTACACCGATACTTTTATAAGAAGTGCCTGCTCCCGAACGGATATTCAAGCTACCGTTTTCGGTTACAACTGTTGCAGTTTTAGTGCTGATTTCTTTAATATAGTCAGCACTCGAGTAGCCGAATTTTCCTTTTAAGTACTCAACTTTCCACCAGTTACCTGATTTAGAGATTAATGTGATGTAATCACCTTTGTTTAATACGTGTAATATATTTGAACCTTTTTGTGCCGATTCTCTGACCATAAGCTTAGAGGATTCGGTTGTGACTATACCGATTTTAATATTTGCAGTTGCAGCCTTAACTCCGTTTGGCACAGAAACTATCATAAACAGCATTACAGCACTGAGAATAATTGCTGATAATTTTTTCATATTCGCTCCTTTGAATAATTTTTAAAACGCGTTTCGTAAAGATTATAACAAGGAATGAATGAATTGTGAATACTCCAAATATTGTATTGGAAATATAAACCTTGAAACAAGTGATAATAACTGTTATAATTTATTAAAACTTGATTTTGGGAGAGCAAAATATGAATAATGAATTGACAGCTTTAGATATAAAGAAAATGCAGGAGGAGCTTGATTACCGAAGATTAGAGCTTATGCCTGAGCAGATTGCCGAGGTGCAGCTTGCACGCTCGCACGGTGACCTTAGCGAAAATTTTGAATATAAAGCGGCAAAGCAGGCACTTAATAAAAACAAAGGTAGAATCAGGTATCTTGAAAAAATGATTAAAACCGCTCACATTATTGAGGATAAATCCTCAATTGACGAGGTTGGCTTGTATGATCTTGTTGAGCTGAAATTTGATGACGGTGAAATTGAGAGTGTACAGGTTGTAACGACTGTAAGATGTAATCCGTTAGAGAGCAGAATAAGTAAGGAGTCACCCTTAGGTCAGGCGATTTTGGGCAGAAAAGCAGGGGATAGCGTGCTTGTGAAAAATGAAAACGGAACAACTTATACAGTACAAATTTTGTCAATAAAAAAAGGCACAGATGACGGTTCGGCACCGCTTTTGTCGTATTGATATAAGAAACTACGAATTCAATATTACTTACTGTTAGACAATCTTTCGCGGCGGTTGAGCTGATTCGACGAAAATTTCAAATCTCACTGATGCTTACTAAACAATAAAGCACACCGAAAGGTGTGCTTTATTGTTTGGCGGAGCGAGAGGGATTCGAACCCTCGGACCCTTGCGGGTTTACCTGATTTCGAGCAAAAGGCAGTATCTACCGCACCGCCCCTCTCCGTCCCTGAAATTTATAATATGTCCACCCATTCTGCGAGATTTTGCAAAAGTAATGATTTTTTGCGAGAAATTTGCGAGATAGATGCGAGAAATGACCTAAAAACCTTTGTGTGTTCTCGGGCAAAGAAAACACAAGGAGAATAAAAATGAACCAAGAAAAACAACGAGAATCATATGAAAAGATGCTCAAAAAATGTCCCGATATCTTAACACCGATGAAAGCAAACCGATGGTCACCCGTCGGCAAGAATACCATCTACGATGCACTCAAAAACGGTGAGATTGAATCTTATACCTACAAAGGTGGTTACATCTTTACAAAGGACGCCTTCATAGATTACCTCGTCAAGACCGCAAACGATAAAGGCAGAGGTTATACAATCCGAGGTGATAAGAAATGTTGAGCAGCTTACCGCAAGTGCTGTCGGGAGAACAGGTGCGGTGCGCTTTGCATATCAGTAAACGAAAATGCGCTTGGATGCTGAACAACGGCTTTATCAAATGCCAAAACACAGGCAAGAGGACGAGAAAATACACCGTGCTGAAGGAAGACCTGCTCACCTACATAGAGGATTCGGCAAAGCATCCCGAGAAATACGTTACACCCCACGCTGAATTCTCAACTGCAAAGTATGGAAACACTCACAAACCCCGACCGCGCAAAACAGGATTCCCTTCCTCTCTGCCATCAACCTTCCTCCCGTGGCTCGAACAAGAATTTGAACAGGTTCCCGACGCACTCACCGTACCGCAGGTCATCGCCACCACAGGCTATGCCGATAAC
>CAJGBX010000137.1 GCA_904501685.1 Clostridiaceae bacterium | reverse complement strand
AACGGCAAAAGCGGCCCTAAAAAAAGCTTGAATAAAAGGTATATAAGAAAAATAACCAAGGCATAAAAGGTCACCTTGATTATGAAGTTTTTTTGGCCCGAGGTAGTCATTTTATAATCACCAAAATTCACAAAAACTTTTAAAAAATATATCTATTATTTATGTTATTGTCAAAAAGCACTAAATTATTAAATTAATACTTGCAATTAGGGGTTGTATGTGGTATAGTGTAACTCACTTAAATACAGTGTTTACGGCAGGTGGATATTTTGGAGCAGGAAATGTTGTTGGTTAACTCGACCGCATTGCCCGAGGTTTTCCAAAAGGTAATCAAGGCAAAACGGATGATTGCATCGGGAGAGGTTAAGACCGCAAGCGAGGCATCACGAGTGTGCGGCATTTCAAGAAGTGCCTATTATAAGTATAAGGATTCGGTTTTCGAATATTCCGATTCGGTGGGTAAAACGGTATCGCTTCAAGCCTCGTTAAGGGATAAGGCAGGTGTGCTGTCTTCCTTTGTACAGCAGCTTTACAGTATAAACGCAAACCTTCTTACGGTTCATCAGGGCTTACCGGTTAACGGTATCGCATCCTTTTCGGTTTCCTTCAGGGTTTCGCCCGAGGGATTCAGTGCAGTTAAAATGCTCAACGATTTAGCCGCTTTGGACGGTGTGGTTTCGGTAAAACAAATTCACGAAAATTGAACGGAGAATTTTAAAAATGGTTGATATAGCAATTATGGGACACGGTGTTGTCGGCTCGGGCGTTGCCGAGGTTGTTTTAAAAAATGCCGATTTGATTGAAGCACGTGCTAAAAACGGTGTGAATATTAAATACATACTCGATTTAAGAGAGTTTCCGGGCCTTTCCTACAGTGAAAAATTCACCAAGGATTTCAATGTCATTCTCAATGACCCCGAGGTGCGTGTTGTTGCTGAGGTTATGGGCGGACTTCATCCGGCATATGAGTTTACCAAGGCATTGCTTGAGGCAGGTAAGAGTGTTGTAACCTCTAATAAGGAGCTGGTTGCCGAAAAGGGAAGCGAGCTTTTGAAAATAGCCGAGGAAAAGAATGTAAACTATCTTTTTGAGGCAAGCGTCGGCGGCGGTATTCCGGTACTTCGACCGATTGTGCAGTGTCTTGCGGCTAACGATATTTTTGAGGTGCAGGGTATTTTAAACGGCACCACCAACTATATTATGACCCAAATGGTAACCAAGGGTGTTTCGTTTGAGGAGGCTTTGGCTGAGGCTCAGCGTTTAGGTTATGCCGAAAAGGACCCGACGGCCGATATTGAAGGCCATGATGCCTGCCGTAAAATTTGTATTTTGGCGGCATTGGCATTCGGTAAGCACGTTAATCCCAATATAATTCATACCGAGGGTATTACTAAAATCACCTCGGCAGATACACAGTATGCCGATTTCGCAGGCTGTGTAATCAAGCTTATCGGTCGCGCCAAAAGAACCGAGGACGGCAAGTGCTTTGTAACGGTTTATCCGGCAATGGTAAGCCGTAAGCATCAGTTGGCTCAGGTTGACGATGTTTTCAACGCAGTGCTGGTACGCGGTGACGCAGTAGGTGACGTTATGTTCTACGGCAGGGGAGCAGGTAAGCTGCCGACCGCAAGTGCCGTTGTAGCCGATATTGTAGACTGTGTTAAGCATTTGGATGCAAGAAAGTATCTCTCTTGGGAGCACGTTGAGGATGATTTCCTTACCGATTACCGAGAGGCTACGGTTAAAATGTGTGTACGTGTTAAGGCAAACGAGTGCCGCGAGTCTGTCAAGGCCGAGGCTGAAAAGCTGTTCGGTGAAATCCTGGTTTTGGGACGTAACGGCGAGCCGCAGGACGAAATCGCATTTATCACTCCGTATGCTGCCGAGAAGTCATTGTTAAGTCAGCTTGAAAAGCTTCCGGGAACAGTAATTTCTACTCTGCGTATATTGGATTAGTATATATTTATGGACATTTGAGCTTGAAAGGAATGTGTTAAAATGGCTCTGATAGTAAAAAAATTCGGCGGTTCCTCGGTTAAGGATGCCGAGCACGTTTTTAACGTTGCCAATATTATTATCGAGGACTATAAAAAAGGTAATGATGTCGTAGTTGTTGTATCTGCTCAGGGTGATACGACCGATGACCTGATTGCCAAAGCAAAGGAAATCAATCCCGACGGTGCTTCAAAGCGTGAAATGGATATGCTCTTGGCCTCGGGCGAGCAGATTTCAATATCACTTCTTGCAATGGCTATTGAAAAGCTGGGCTACCCTGCAGTATCATTACTCGGCTGGCAGGCGGGTTTTCAGACCGACTCTAAGTATTCACTGGCACGTATTAAGCGCGTAAATTCCGAGCGAATCAGACGTGAGCTTGATAAGCACAATATCGTTATTGTTGCCGGCTTCCAAGGCCTGAATAAGTATGACGATATTACTACTCTGGGCCGCGGCGGCTCGGATACAAGTGCGGTTGCAATTGCCGCCTCTATGAATGCTGACCTTTGTCAGATTTATACCGACGTTGACGGTGTTTACACCGCTGACCCCCGTAAGGTT
>CAJGBX010000136.1 GCA_904501685.1 Clostridiaceae bacterium | reverse complement strand
TTTGCCGAAAGAATAATGCTGAATTTGGGCACCTTTAAGGCAATGACCTTTACTGAGCTTTTTGATGGTGTTAAGGCAATTCCTTTGGAAAATTATATTTCGGTTAAGGATGCTTTTCCGGTTAAGGGTTGGAGCTTAAATTCTCAGCTTCACAGTATTCCGGATTGTCAGTCTATTATTAAGAAAGCTTGTGTTGAGCGACTTAAATCGGTTTATAAAACGAATTGGTTTGAGGAAACCGGACCGGTTCATCAAATTCAGTTTTCAATTATGAAGGACCAGGTGACAATTATGCTTGATACAACCGGTCACGGACTTCATAAGCGTGGGTACAGAGCAACCTCAAATGCCGCACCGATTAAGGAAACTTTAGCGGCGGCAATGTGCGATTTGGCTCGAATTTACCCTGATACAAAGATTTATGACCCGTTTTGCGGAAGCGGTACAATTCTTATTGAGGCCGCTTTAATGGCTAAAAAGCAGGCACCGGGTCTTAGGCAGCATTTTGCGGCTGAACGCTTCGGCTTTATTTCTGATAGTGTTTGGCGTGAGCAGCGTGCAGCCGCTATGGACAGAATTTTACCTAATATTGAGTTTGAGGCTCATGGTTTTGATATCGACCCCGAGTGTGTAAAGCTCACACTTGAAAATGCCAAAAAGGCCGGTGTTGAAAAGTACGTTACCGCCGAGGTAAGGGATGTTCGTGACTTTAAACTACCCGAGGGCAGAACGTTGGTTATAACCAATCCTCCTTACGGTGAGCGTCTGCTCGATATAAAGGCGGCAGAGGAGCTTTACGGTGTTATGGGTAAGGTGTTTGTGCGCGAAGCGGGTAAAAAATATTATGTTATCAGTCCGCATGATGAGTTTGAAAAATTCTTTGGTACTAAACCCGATAAAAAACGTAAATTATACAACGGTATGATAAAGTGCGACCTTAATATGTATTTCAAATAATATCACGAGAGGAAGTTGATTTATGGCTGATCATGCAATGCTTATGGATTTTTATGAGGCTACCATGGCAAACAGTGCTATATTAAACGGGCACGAGGATACGGTTGCTTATTTTGATATGTTTTTCCGTCGTGTACCGGATAACGGAGGCTTTGCCATTATGGCAGGCCTTAATCAGCTTATAAACGAGCTTAAGAATTTGAAGTTTACCAAAACCGATATTGAATATATGCGGTCGCAAAATCTTTTTGACGATAGATTTTTAAAGTATTTGGAGGATTTTAAGTTTACCTGTGATGTTTGGGCAGTTCCCGAGGGTACACCGATTTTTCCAAAGGAGCCCATTGTTACAGTAAGGGGTCCTATAATTCAGTTGTTTTTGATAGAAACGCTTGTTTTACTTCATATTAATCATCAGTCACTGATTGCTACCAAGGCAAACCGTATAGTCCGTGCGGCTCAAGGACGGAGTGTTTTGGAATTCGGTGCAAGACGTGCTCACGGTGCGGACGCTTCGGTTATGGGCGCCAGAGCTGCTTATATCGGCGGTTGTGTCGGAACCTCCTGTGTTAAAGCAGGTAAGGATTTTAATATTCCGGTTTCGGGCACAATGGCGCATAGCTGGATTCAGCTCTATGATACCGAATATGAAGCTTTTAAGGCTTATGCTGAAGTTTACGGCGAAAAGAGTCTTTTCTTGGTTGATACCTATGATACCTTAAAATCGGGAATACCGAATGTTATTAAGGTTGCCGATGAGGTTTTAAAGCCACAGGGTAAACGTCCCTTAGGTATCAGAATAGATAGCGGAGATATAACCTATTTGTCAAAGCGTGCCAGAAAAATGCTTGACGATGCAGGCTATCCTGATTGTGCAATCTGCGTTTCCAACGCACTTGATGAGTACCTTATCAGAGATATGCTTATGCAGGGTGCCAAGGTTGATATGTTTGGTGTTGGCGAACGCTTGATTACCGCATCAAGTGAAGCGGTTTTCGGCGGTGTTTATAAGCTTTCGGGCGTAGAGGATAAGGACGGAAATATCATTCCACGAATCAAGCTTAGTGAAAACACCTCAAAAATCACATTACCCGGCTTTAAGCAGGCGTGGAGACTGTTTGACCGAGAGAGCGGTAAAGCAATTGCCGACGTTATAACCCTACATGACGAGGAAATCGACGATACTAAGGATTATGAGATTTTTGACCCCGAGTTTACTTGGAAGCGTAAGGTCGTTTATGACTTTATAGCCCGTCCCTTGCAGGTGCCGATTTTCAAAGGCGGAGAGCTCGTGTACAAGTGCCCGAATGCTACTCAAATCCGTGATTACCGCGAGCAGCAGGTTGAGTCACTTTGGGAAGAGGTTCAGCGTTTCGAAAAGCCGCATAAGTATTACGTTGACCTTTCCGAAAAGCTTTGGAATTTGCACCGTGAAATGATTTCAAAAACATCTAAATTATAGCCGTTAATAAAACGAACATATAAAAGACCTAAGCGTTTGCTTAGGTCTTTCGTTTTTAGATGATGTTATTTTATTTGATAAATTTTCTGATTAGTTTGATAATTTCAAACACAGCAGGAATGCTTAAAGGGATAAGAATGGCAGTAATAAAGCCC
>CAJGBX010000135.1 GCA_904501685.1 Clostridiaceae bacterium | reverse complement strand
CAGAGATTTTTCGTCAACACCTAACTATTCCGAAAATATGGCCGCCATTATTGATACTGAGGTTCGTGAGATTATAATGGCTCAGTATAATAAGGCAAAGGATATTTTGAACGCAAATATGTCCAAGGTGCATAAGGTTGCACAAAAGCTTTTCGTTGAAGAAAAGGTTAGCGGTGATGATTTCCGTGATATTATGGAAAACGATATAGCTGAATAATTTAAAACTTCTGCAAGGATTGTTACTTGCAGAAGTTTTTTTATATTTTTCTGAAAAACACTTGACAAATGGAGGATAAAGGTGTATTATCTCAATAGTACAGTAGTACAGTTGAAGAGAAGGAGAGTGTAAGATGGGATGGAAGCTTGACAAAAACCGTCCGATTTGTCCGCAAATTTGCGAGCAGATAAGCGTAAGAATAGCCTCGGGTGAGTTCAAGGCAAACGAAAGACTGATGTCGGTAAGAGAGCTTGCAGTCGAGGCAGGTGTCAATCCCAACACAGTTCAAAAGGCATTTGAACAGCTGGAAGCTAAGAAGCTTATATATTCGGTGCGTGGCTGCGGTTGGTTTGTTGATACCGTCGGCTCGGCAAAGGAGACGGTTGAAAGGCTGATGTTTGACAAAACAGCAGCATATGTTGAGGAAATGGCGTTGCTCGGTCTTAACCTCGAGCAGGTAAAAAAATATATTAAGGAGTGGAATGAATGAGCGAATTATTAACTTGCCGTAACTTGACCAAAAACTACGGCGGACTTGTGGCTCTTAATAATGTTAATTTGGAAATCAAGAGCGGTAAAATCATCGGCTTATTAGGACCGAACGGCTCAGGTAAGACGACGTTAATTAAAATTTTAAACGGATTACTTACACCGACCTCGGGTGAGATTTTGATAAATGGCTTTCGTCCCGGTGTTGAGTCTAAGAAAATGGTGTCCTATTTGCCTGATAACAGTTATCTTAATTCTTGGATGACGGTTGAGCAGATTGTCGGAATGTTCAGTGATTTTTATGCTGATTTCAGACCGGAGCTTGCATTTGAAATGCTGGGCCGCTTAGGGATTACGCCTAAATCCAAGCTTAAAACCTTGTCAAAGGGTAATAAGGAAAAGGTTTGCCTTATCTTGGTTATGAGCCGAAATGCATTGCTTTATGTGCTTGACGAGCCGATTGCCGGTGTTGACCCTGCAACACGAGATTACGTCATTTCGACTATTATCAACAACTATAATCCTGAGGCATCGGTTATCATTTCGACACACTTGATTGCCGATATCGAGCAGGTTTTGGATGAGGTTATTTTTATCAACAACGGCAATATCGTTTTGCAAAAGACGGTAGATGAAATCCGCGAGGAAAACGGAAAAAGTGTTGACGAGCTGTTTAGGGAGGTATTCAAATGGTAAGAACCTTAATAAAGCACGAGGTAAAGGCAGTGTCCCGAAGTATGCTTCCAATGGGACTGATTTTAATGGGAATGGCATTTTTCACCCGCATAATTCAGTTCTTTGAAAGTGATTCGGATACCTATGATATCGTTTTCGGTTCGGCAATCTTTATGCTTGTAACTGCTATGGTGGTAAGTCTTATTATGTCGGTAGTGGTTTCGGTCAAGCGGTTTTATACCAATATGTTTACCGGTGAGGGCTACCTTACAATGACATTGCCGGTTACTGCTTCTCAGCATATATTAACCAAGGTTTCGGTAGCGGTAGTTTCGGTAATTGCAACCGTAATTGCAGTAATCGTAGCCGGAAGCATTGCAACAATGGGCGAGGTTCTGGTCGAGGTTTTTAAGGCTATCGACTATTTAGCTGACCAATACTTCAGAGAAATAGGCGGCCACGGTGTTGCCTACATCTTTGAAGCCTTAATTTCAGTGATAGTTTTCGGTGCATCACAGCTTTTACTATACTATGCCTGCATTTCCATGGGACAAAGAGCCAGTAAAAACCGCGTAGCCGCCGCATTCGGATGCTATTTTGCTTTTTACGTGATTACTCAGATTTTAGGCACAATGCTGATTATTATTGTTTCAAACGGTCCTGAGTGGTTTTATAATTTAGCAAACAGCATAGCTGATTTTGCCGTAAATCATCCGTATGCCTTTGTGCACTATTTTATTTGGGCAATAACCTTGTTTTATGGCGCTCAAGCCGTTGTGTTCTTCTTTGTTTCAAGATATATTATCAAGAACAAGCTGAATTTGGAATAAGAGGTGAGTAATATGAAAAAATACATTAAGCTTATTTCGGTTTTAAGTTTAACTGTCTTGATGTGTATGAGCTTTTGTTCATGCAAGCAGCTTGACGAAATGCGTAATGCAAGAGCAGTTTACGGCGATACAGAGGAAACCTTGATTTTCCGCGGTAAAGAGTATAAGCTTTTGCCGGAATGTAAGGATTTGAATGTTGAAAGAGCAAACAACGGTCAAATTACCAAAGGTGATGTTCCGTTGCTTTTGAGTGATTTGATAGGAGCGTCGATGTACTTTGATGACGAGATACGGTTTATTACAGCCCACAGGGTGTGGTCTGATTGGGCGGTCTGGTGCCGAACCGATATTTATGATTCGGCAGTAGAAAAAATTAATAATTACGAGCTAAACCGTT
>CAJGBX010000134.1 GCA_904501685.1 Clostridiaceae bacterium | reverse complement strand
CTACCTGCCACAAATTATGCTTTATTGTTTTTGAAACGTCCCCGAAGGAAACAGTTCTGCCACCAAGAGTTACTTTTACTGCATCTTCCCCGCCATTTTTAAGACTCACATATGCCTTGTCATTTTTTCTGGCAAGCACAGTTTTTGTTCCCACAAATACAAAATACGGCATATTTCTTCTGAGATATGCCGTATTTATGAAAACCGTTCTTTAAGGTACAACCCTAAAGTGAGAGCTTTTTTGTTATTCCGAATTTGCGTGACCGCATGATCCGTAATTTGCCCTATGGGCAATGTTGCATCAGGTCGTGTGTTCGAGTCACATCACCAGCTCCAAAAGGCACTCGCCCAAGGGACACCTACCATAAAGCAGGTTTTACCTCCCGAAAAAGAAAAAAGGAGTACGGACGATTTGTTCGTACTCCTTTTCACACGCCTTGCCCTGCAAGGTATAGTGTGTTACACTTATAAAAGCGTATTGTCGGGCGGTAAATATAAGTGAAATGTTTTGCCAAGCAAAACGTGAAATAATGTGCTAACGCACATTGTGAAATATCTCACTTCGTTCGATGTGAAATGAAATTTGCCCACGTTCGCGAAGCGAACATTTCACATTTGCGGAGCAAATATTTCACCGCGCAGCGATTTCACTTGCCCGAATGGGCAAATTTCGTTGGGGCACCTGCTTTATCGCAGGTGCCCCAATCGGGCTGCTTTTTCTTGTCTTGCTTTACGCTCTTATAAAAATATTGATTTGTTTAAAAAGATATGATATAATCAAATAAAATACCGAAAAGCACACGGAAGATGCAAAAGAGAAGTGTCTTGTGATTTTCGGAAAAAGCATAGGTAAAGGACAAATATGAAATTATATCTGACAGTAATAGGTATTGCAATGGCGGTAATTGCCGCGGTAAACGTTCTTTTTGGTACGGCCGTATGGTATTACGTAATCATCGGGGTAATCTGGTGTACGGCGCTGCAGTTTGCCTTTGATGGAGTTATCGCTATTACCGTAAATAATTTACCACTCTCCTGGTTTAAGGGAGAGGGACGGTTTTTCCGCGTTTCCAACAGGGAAAAATCCTTATATAAAAAGCTCCGCGTCAGAAAATGGAAGGATAAGGTATGGGAGCTTGGTGGACTTGGCGGCTTTAGTAAAAGAAAAATAGAGGATCCAAGAAGCCCTCAGTACATAGAAAGATTTATAGTGGAGTGTAATAAGGGTGTAGTAACCCACAGGCTCAGCTATTTTATCGGCTATCTTGCAATGCCCACAATGTCGGGCGTGTGCATCTATACCATCGGCTTGCCCGTGGCGTTTGTAAATATGATCCTTAATATCCTGCCCACCATCGTTCTTCGGGATAACACTCCTAAATTAAGATCCCTCCTTGAGCGAATGAGAAGAGTTGAGGAAAGAAGCAAGAGATAAAAACAGATACTTTTGGTTTGAATGCAATTATAAGAAATGCATTTGAGTTTTATATTTTCATAAAAGTGGAGTAATTCATATGATAACCTTACACGAACTAATAGGCATAAGTGAAGATGATTTCTGCAATTATAAAGTTCATTTTGCCATAGGCAGAGATAAGAGAAAAGAGCCATATAATACGTTTCTAATAGGTGATTTTAAAGATTGGCAAGAACGTCAGACAGGAAAAAATTGGAGCAGGAAATATATACTATCACTTATTTACTATGAAAAAGATATTTGGATGTTTGGCGGAGTTTATAGGGTTTTGCCAATAGAACCAGTACCTATTGAAAACGATCAAGGGTGGAAAGGATGGAAATACGAAACTGAGCAATTGGAACTTGCAAGTGAATATATTGGCAGAGCATTTTTTAAATATAAAAAAGAATTTAGAGCTTCCTATCCAACCCTTGAATTAAATCCTAAAAACGGAGAGCCAATTGCAAAAATGCAGTTATCTCATATTTTGGATAAGCGCATTACATTAACTGACTTTTTGGGATTTGATCAAGTTAATATAGATTATAAGACGTTAAAGCATATAGCGTCCGATAGTATTGCATCATGGAAAACTGCTTTATCAAATGTAAAGGGAATTTATTTAATAGTTGATACGTTTTCAGGTAAGCAGTACGTTGGAAGCGCTTACGGTGATGAGTGTATATGGCAACGATGGGTAAATTATGCCAAAAATGGTCATGGTGGCAACGTGGAGCTTAAAAAACTTTTAAAGAAAAACGGGGAAGATTACAAATATAATTTTAAGTATTCTATTTTAGAGGTTTGCAATCTCAATTTAGGTAATGAATACATAATAAACAGAGAAACTCATTGGAAAGAAGTATTACTTACAAGAAAATTTGGATTAAATAAAAACTAACAATTTTGCTGTATGTGATGTAGAATATATTGATGATAAAATGGACAAGGAAAAAGATTTACCAAAGCGAAAATAAATTTTTTGGAGGCAATTATGATACGTAAGGGCTCGGTAATGAAGCTATATCACGGAATGGCGGAGGAGTACGAAAGACGCCACGCGGCACTTTGGCAGGAGCTGATCGACGCTATCCACCGTGACGGAGGCAAGAATTATACTATTTTCCACGATCCTGAAACTGATCTTTTGTTTGAATATATTG
>CAJGBX010000133.1 GCA_904501685.1 Clostridiaceae bacterium | reverse complement strand
TACGGTAGAGTTTAGGCGAGACCGATTGCTACAGAAATTCGCTCAGACTTTGCCATATACAGTATGGGATTTACGAGCAAGATTGACGGAGCTTTTCGGTGATGATTACACCATGACGGTCAATCCACAGCAATGCACGATAACGATTGTTGTTACATCGGACAGATACGGCGCAATTGATTTGTTATATAGCTTGATTTGGGACGTCATCCCGGCGCATTTAAGGATTTATGCAAATCAACAGATTACAAACTTATCTCAGACGGTTCAGGATGTTGGTGCTTTTTGCTTGAGTACGCTGGTTAATAATATCGGTGTAGAGGGGAGTTAAAAAATGGGAAAATATAATGGTGCTATTGTGACCACAGTCGGGCAAAATCTTATTGCTAATGCGGTCGCTAGTAATCAGAAAGTAATATTTACAAAGCTGAAAGCATCGACTCATGTGTATGCTTCGACAACGGACTTTGAAGCGATGACAAGTATTTCCGATATTGTTCAGAGCGTGGATATAAGTTATGCCGGAGTATATAACAATAACGTCATTCAGGTTTCGGGACGTTTTACCAATAACGGAGTCGTTACGCCTTTCACGATTAATACCATTGGACTTTATGGTAAGGTTGGAAGTGGTAGCGAAACGCTCGTGGCGATAGTTACGGCAGTAAATGCGGACACTATGCCTGTTGCTGATCCTGTCAGCCCTACGGCGATAGTTTATAACATTCAGATGACCGTCCAGAATAGCGGTGTAATGGAAGTCGAGGTCAATGATGCTGGGACTATAAATGTGCATCAGTTTAACGATGCTTTGTATAGTACGGCGCTGATTACGGTTCCGACAACAGGATGGACGGCAAGCGGTTCGCAATATACAAAGACTATTGATGTGGGCGGAATAACAAGTAGTTCCATGCCATTTGTTGAGTTACAATATCCGAGCAATGTGACAGCAAGCCAGAAAAAGGCTATTGATAAGGCGGCAAGTAAGTTAGTTTCACTGACTACAACTAATTACGGTCAGGTGCTTTTGACAGCTACAGAGGTTCCAGCAACATCATTTAATCTGCTGTTAAGAGGTCTCGGAAGCGGTCAGTATACACAGCCGTATAATGAGTTTTTTACTACGGTGTTGGATAAGGAGCCTTATGTTTCAAGAACAGCCCGTGACGGACTTGTTAAAATATCACAGCTTTACGGTGCTACGGTTGCGTGGAATCAGTTAGTGCATGGTGATTTCGGAAATGATTATACTGATTATTGGGCTGTCTATTCGGGAACAGGTAGTGTCTCTAATGGTGAATTAACTGTAACAAATGCAGTAGGGCGAAATGGTGTGAAAGCTAAAACGCCTTATATATTATCATTAGTTGCAGGACACAAATATTATACTAAATTTGAGTATAAATCCGATGTTGCTTTAAAACCTTACTTTAGTACTCAAAGTGTAGTACAACCAAGTTCGGAATGGAAAAGCGTAGAAAAGATTATGAATGTTTCCTCTGCAGAGTCCCACGCGAGAGAATTGGATTTTTTCATCGACCAAGCAGGACAGCAAGGAACATTCAGTTTGAGAAGAATAATGCAGATTGACCTTACACTCATGTTCGGTACAGCAATAGCCGACTATGTATACTCACTCGAACAAGCAACCGAGGGAAGCGGTTTAGCATGGTTACGCTCATACGGATTCTTTACGAAAGACTACTACGAATACGATGCAGGAAGTTTGCAGAGCGTATGCACAAGCGGAAGAAAAATAACCGCACTTGACGGAACAGTTAGAACATATCCGATTGATAACGAGGAATTAAGAGGATTATTTAAGCTCGATGCAAATAACAAGCTCTATGCAGACGGTGATATTTACCCGCCAAGTGGTAGTGGTAGGCGGAAGTATGGAATTATTGATTTAGGGGATTTGACGTGGGTATATAGAGCATCTGGTGCTAGTTTAACACCTTATTTTTATGCTGAGTTTGATGGTATAAAATCTCATGGCAATCCTGTCACCAACAAGGCTGATATAATATGTTCAAAATATACAACTGCACTAAAATCTGAAAATTCTTTCATTGATAAAAGTGTATGTGCTGACGGTAATACAACGACGTTAATGCAATTACAAATTAAAGATTCAGCCTACACCGATGCCGCCACATTCAAGACCGCAATGAGTGGTGTATATCTCGTCTATGAACTAGCAACAGAAACTACCTTTTCCGCAGACCCATACATCAATCCTCAGCGGTCAGAGGGCACAGAAGAATTTGTTGATGGATTAACTCGTGATGTGATGATTCCTGTGGGGAATGAATCCACATATTACCTTAGTGAAGTTTTGCCAATCATGTGCGATTATGTCGATGCTATGACCGCATCGTCTTAACGGAGGTATATCATGGCACTAATTCCATTAAATTTCGGTCTTGGTGGTGGCGGTGGCTCGGATGAAGTTACCGCTACCAAAAATCAAGTATTAGCAGGATATACCGCTATTACATCCGACAGTAATGATGAACCTATTGAGGGAACTATTCCATCAAAATCAGCAACAACATACAACACATCTACAAATGACCAAACCATAGCAAGTAATCAATATTTAAATGGTAAACAAACAATCAAAGCTGTGGTCACAGAGAACATCAATGCTGAGAATATAAAAAAAGGTGTCATTGTCAAGGTTGGTGATG
>CAJGBX010000132.1 GCA_904501685.1 Clostridiaceae bacterium | reverse complement strand
TATTGCGGTAGCACTTGCAGTTCTTGTTATTAAGGAGATTTTTAATGCGGTCGGCAATTTAAAACTGATTAATACTACGGGTCATGTTCATGGAGCGCTTTGGCACGGTAAGCTTTGCACAATTTTGCTTTACGCTGTAATGGTTTTGCATTTAGTATGGTATAATATGCCGATTGCGGTGTCATATATTACGGTCAGCATTTGTATTGCCGTTATGTTGATGTCGTTTGTGCTATATACAATAAGAAATCTTAAGTACAAGAAATAAATTTTATTGAGAATTTCGTCCGAAGCATTTGCTTCGGACGTTTTTTATTTTATTGCGGTAATGGAATAGGCAATTAAATATTTACATTCATATTATGTATTGGTAGGATTATATATCTGCCACAAAAGTTTAATAAAACGGAGGGATAAAATGAACAAGGTCAAATTTGTTACAACTACTTCAACCTTTAGTAATAAGGGTCGGGAAATATTAGCACAAAACGGTATCAATTCTGAAGTAAAGAAGGTGCAGGGAGGTACCGCGGCAGGCTGCCTTTTTGGTATTTCAGTATCCAAAGCTGATTCTGAAAGGGCGTTTCAGCTGTTAAAGGAAGGAAATATAAGAATAATTGCAGTTGAGTGAAGGAGGTGAGAATATGATATATTTTGATAATGCCGCAACTACCGGCACAAAGCCGCTTGAGGTGCAAAGAGCAGTGCAAAAAGCACTGAAGGATTTTTCTGTGAATCCCGGACGAGGCGGCTATAGGCAGTCGGTTAATTGCTCTGAAATGATTTATAATACAAGAAAAAAGCTGTCGGACTTTTTTAACGTCGGTGCGCCAGAAAGGGTTATTTTCACACCAAACTGTACTGCGGCATTAAATATGGTGATTAAGGGTATCTGCCGCGAGGGTGACCATATTGTTTGTTCAAGTATGGAGCATAATGCAGTTGCAAGACCGTTGTATAAGCTTTCGCAAATAGGTGCCGATGTTGATTATGCTGAGGTGATATTCGGTGACCGAGAGGCCACGGTACGCTCCTTCGAACGTCTTATCAGACCTGATACACGCTTGGTTATATGCACTCATGCTTCAAATGTAACGGGCGAAGTGTTGCCGATTAAGGAAATTGGTGAAATTTGCTGCAAGTATGGAGTACCGTTTGCGGTCGATGCCGCGCAGACGGCAGGTATTTTGGACATTGATGTTAAAAACAATAAAATTGATTATCTTTGTATAGCACCGCATAAGGGTCTTTATGCACCTATGGGTACAGGTGTACTGATAGCTTTGGGAAATATCCCCGAAACATTATTTGAGGGCGGAACCGGTTCAATGTCAATTAGCTATGAACAGCCTGAGGATTATCCCGAGAGATTTGAAAGCGGCACTTTGAATGTTCCGGGTATTGCAGGCATATCGGCAGGGCTTGATTTTGTAACAAAGCATAAGCCGATTAATATTTACCGTCACGAATTAGAGCTTATACAAAATATTTATGAGCGATTAAATAATATTGAGGGTGTAAGACTTTATACAGGTCGTCCGCAAATTAATCGGTTTGTGCCTACTCTGTCATTTAACCTGCATAATACTGACAGCGTCACAGTTGCAGGTCTTTTGGCGGAAAACGACATTGCTGTAAGGGCAGGTCTGCACTGTGCTCCTATGGCACACCGCCGTATCGGTACCGTTGATATAGGTACGGTCAGAATTTGCTGCTCAGTGTTCAATAACTTAAAAGAGGTAGATATTTTTACGTCAGTTATAAAAAATATTATAAAAAAATTGTAAAATTATAAAAAATACTATTGATTATCACGGTTGAAATATGTTACAATTGCTATAAATAATAAAAGGTAAAGGATGTGAGGATAAGTTGGCGTTTTTTGTTGATGCTTGGGATGCTGTTTCGGGTTTTTTTAAACAGCTTTTTATGGCCTTCGCTGATGTGAGAATTGTTGATATTATTGATATCCTCATCGTTGCCTATGTTATTTATAAATCAATAGGTTTTTTAAAGGAAACAAGAGCTAAGGTGCTTATCAAAGGTTTGACACTTTTGCTTGCGATTTGGTTCGTTGCACAGTGGCTTGACCTTATTAGTATAAAATGGTTGCTCAATAAGTTCTTTAATTATGCTATTATCGCTATTGCAATTATTTTCCAGCCGGAGCTTCGAAGTGCTTTGGAGCGTGTCGGACATTCATCCTTGAGCCGTTTCGGTGTAGCTGGAGATAATGATGGTGCTTCAAGCGGTAAATGTATTGATGATATATGTAAGGCTTGTGCCTCTATGCAGGAGCAGAAAATCGGTGCCTTGATTGTTTTTGAACGCTCAACCCCGTTGGGTGAGATTATTTCGACCGGTACAAAGGTAGATGCTACTGTTTCGGCTGAGCTGGTAGGTAACATTTTTTATCCAAAATCTCCTTTGCATGACGGAGGTATGGTTGTACGTGATGAGCGTATTGCCTCGGCAGGCTGTATTTTACCGTTGACTTCTAATAATGAGCTTAGTAAGGAGCTTGGTACACGTCACCGCGCTGCAGTTGGTATGAGTGAAGTGTCTGATGCGGTTGTCGTTGTTGTTTCAGAGGAAACAGGCATTATTTCGGTTTGCATTGGCGGTACTATTACCCGGAATTACAATCAGATGAGTCTCAGAGAAAAGCTTTATGCCGAGCTTATTGCGGTACAAAGTGAGCATAAAAAAACATTTATAGATAAGATT
>CAJGBX010000131.1 GCA_904501685.1 Clostridiaceae bacterium | reverse complement strand
CTTGGCGGTAAGGTTGTTACAATTTCCGGTCCTGACGGCTATGTTTATGATCCGGACGGTGTTAATACCGAAGAAAAGATTAACTTTATGCTCGAGATGCGTGCATCCTGCCGTAACAGAGTTGAGGATTATGCTGATAAATTCGGCGTCCAGTTCTTTAAGGGTGAAAAGCCTTGGGGTGTAAAGGTTGACGTTGTTATGCCTTGCGCTACTCAGAATGAGGTAGGTATGGCTGAGGCTGAGAAAATCGTTGCCAACGGCGTTAAGTATTATGTTGAGGTTTCCAATATGCCTACCACTAATGAGGCAGTTGCTTACTTAAAGGAAAACGGTGTTATCGTTGCTCCTTCTAAGGCTGTTAACGCAGGCGGTGTTGCAGTATCCGGCTTGGAAATGAGCCAGAACTCCATGCGTTATTCTTGGTCGAGTGAAGAGGTTGACGCAAAGCTTCATACAATTATGAGCAATATTTTCCAGAGCTCTATCAAGGCTGCAAACAAGTACGGCTTGGGTGATGACCTTGTTGCAGGTGCTAATATTGCCGGCTTCGAAAAGGTTGCAGAGGCTATGATGGCTCAGGGTGTAGCATATTAATTAATATTAAGAAATATAATTTATCAAACCGCTTCACTTCGGTGAGGCGGTTTTGTTTTGTCAAGGCAACCAAGCCTTGACAATAGAATTTAAACATTATATAATGTTCTACGGTGATAAAGATGGATTTTTTGTGCAGAACCTGGGCAGAAATTGACATTAAGGCAATTGTCGGTAACTGCCGCCGTGTTAAGGAAATATGCGGTAAGGATGTATATGCTGTGGTCAAGGCCGACGGATACGGTCACGGTGCAGTAGAGGTTGCTTTGGCTTTGAGTGAGGCCAAGGCTGTTTTGGGTTTTGCCGTTTCCAATATCATTGAAGCTGAGGAGCTTCGTGAGGCAGGTATAGTTTTGCCTATATTAGTTTTGGGTTATACTCCGGTAGAGGTCGCCGAAAAGCTTGCTACCTTAGATATTTCACAGTGTGTTTTTTCACTTGAATATGCCGTCGCTTTAAGCTTAGAGGCGGTAAAACACGGGGTGAATTTAAAATGTCACTTAAAGCTTGATACCGGAATGGGAAGAATTGGTTTCGACTGCCGCGATGACTCACTTTCGGGAATTTCAGAGGCTGAAAAGGCCGTGAGCTTAGAGGGACTTGAGTTTGAGGGTGTGTTTACACATTTTGCCGTTGCAGATAGTACGACAGAGCAGGATAAGACTTTTACCGAACAACAGTACGCCCGATTTGTTTCGGCAGTCAATACGCTCGAGCAGGGCGGAATAAGCTTTAAATATAAGCATAGCGGTAACTCTGCGGCAACTGTATCCTCAAAAATGCCCGAGACTAACTGTGTCAGGGCAGGTATTATCCTTTACGGCTTGACTCCGGATGTGAATTTTTTGTTGCCTGATGGTTTTAAGCCGGCTATGTCGCTGTATTCGGTAGTGTCGGAGGTTAAAACAATAAAGTCGGGTGAGACGGTTAACTACGGCAGAACCTATACCGCACCTGCAAAACGAAGAATAGCTACCGTCAGTGCCGGCTATGCTGACGGTGTGCCGAGGCTTATTTCCAATAAAGGCGAGGTTATAGTGAACGGCAAGAAAGCTTCGATTGTAGGTCGGATTTGTATGGATCAGTTTTGTATTGATGTTACAGAAATTGATGGTGTCAAGCAGGGTGATAAGGTAACCATTTTCGGTGAGGGCTTACCGGTTGAGCAGGTGGCCAATGAGGCACAGACCATAAATTATGAAATCATCTGTGGTATTTCTAAACGTGTGCCGAGGAATTATAACTGAATATATGATTGAAAAGAGGTCGTTTACGCTACTTTTCATAAGGATGTTTTAGCGTAATGCGGTGTCTTAAGAATTAGTAGGATAATTTGATATGCACCTTTAAAAAGTCACATACTTTTTAAAGGTGCATATCATTTTTTTGAAATATATTTTATAAAAGTTATAAAAATAGACACATCATTACAGAAAAAACCATAACTATGCGTCCGACAAATTTTACATACCGCGAAATATAAATTTAACTTGTAAATATATGAAAAATCAATAAAAATCTTTCATAAAGTGTTGATTTTTATCAAAAAATGTAATATATTTATTGTATAAATATTTATAAGGAGATGAATTTCCATGGACAAGTTTTTCAAAATCACCGAACGTGGTTCTAATTACAGAAAAGAAATCGTCGGTGGTCTTACAACCTTCTTCGCAATGGCTTACATTATTTTTGTAAATCCTGCTCAGGTCGCTGCCGAGGGTTCAGGCGGCTGGCTTGCCGGTCTTGGTGCTGATTCTGCTGCTTTAGGACAAATATGGAACTCGGTTTTCATTGCGTCAGTTTTGATTGCAGCTTTCGGTACCTTGATGTATGCATTTTATGCAAAATTGCCTTATGCTCAGGCATGCGGTATGGGTCTTAACTCTTTCTTCTGTACCTGCTTTATTTCGGGTGCATATTTTGCAGGGGTTGACCTTATCGGCGGTTACCATTCCGGTATGGTTATCGTATTACTTTCCGGTGTTGTTTTCTTGCTTCTGTCAGTGACAGGCGCAAGACAATATATTGCAAAAGCAATGCCTGAATGTCTTAAAAAATCAATTCCTGCAGGCATAGGTCTTTTCATTGCATTCATTGGTTTTAAGAACGCAGGTCTTATCACTGCAAACCAATATACTTTCGTTCAGTTTGTTGATATTAACGGT
>CAJGBX010000130.1 GCA_904501685.1 Clostridiaceae bacterium | reverse complement strand
AGCCGGTGAGCTAAAGGATTTGTATCACGCCGAGGTACTGAATAATACAAAAGTAATTCCAAAATTTCATGCTCGTGCATACCCTTAAAGCCGGTCTCGGAAAACCTTTTTCTCATACGGTCACGATGACCGTCGTGAATATTTTTACTCTTAACATCTTTAGCTTCGGCTTTAGCTGATTTCTTTAACTTTTCTTTCATAATACTTTCCCAAATCCAATTTAAAATACAATTTATAAAGCTTTAACCGGTCGCTCAGCTGAGTGCAAATTTCTGCAATCGCAATACCACCTAAAATATCAACAAATAAATGCTGCTTAACTAAAACAACCGAGAAGAAAACAAGCACCGCCATTACCACCGAAATAATCTTATACCAATTTGGTATTTTGCGGCATCTCAAAACATATCTTGCCGCAAAATAGCTTACCGAACAGTGCATTGACGGGAAAAGATTATCAGGACTGTCTGCTATGTAAATAAAATTTAACAGCCAGGTTGCAGGCCCTTCAGTCTGCACCTCAGGTCTTATCATATATGACGGTAAAGCAATGAAAATTATCGCGCAGGCTATTTTGCCGAGGAAATCTGCCGCAAAAGCCTTACAGCACATCTCTTTTCCTTCCCACGCTATCCAAACAAAGCTGACAAGCCAAAACGGATATGTTAAAACATAAATGTATATCCAATTTGCCGAAAGCGGAATTAAGCTGTCAATTTTAGTAGAAAGGTCAAAAAAGTTCTCATAGCCGCCGTATATCCAAGCACAGACAAAACGTGTAGCATAAAATGAAAGCACCTGACCTACAACCCAAAGAACAGCAGGTATTACCGCATAATCAGGTAACAGTCTTCTTCTGAGGTTAACTATGCGCATTTTTCTCCCTCGCTTCCATTATAATGTTTTACAATTATATCACGGTTTTCTACATTTTTCAACAATTTAAATGAATATTGATTTAAAGCAAAATTTGTGTTGAATTGAGCAGTATATTATGTTAAAATACTAGTGTATAATAAATGACTATGGAGACTATAGTTTTAATGGATTGTAAAGTATCTTTAGGAATTGTCACATATAATAGCCAAGATAAAATCGGTAACGCTGTATCATCAATAAAAACCCACACTAAGGGTGTAGATTACAAGCTTTTTGTGTTTGATAACGGCTCAACCGATGATACTAAGGCTATCGTTTTAAAAGCAGACCCTGATGCCGAATTTATCAGTACAGGTAAAAATTTAGGCTTCGGCAAGGCACATAACTTGGCAATTCCGTTGATCGACTCGAAATACCACGCCATTGTCAATCCCGATATTATATTAGATAGCGATGTATTAAGCCAAATGGTTGAATATATGGAAGCTAACCCAGATGTAGCTTTAGCTATACCAAAGGTGCTATTCCCCGATAAAAGTGAGCAAAAGCTGCCAAAATTAAAACCGAAATTAATCTATCTTTTAGCTCGCAGAACCCCGTTTTTCAGGGCAAAGGCCCAAGAATACACTATGGAAAATATTAAAATTGATTGTCCTTTGGAAATAGACCAATGTACCGGTTGCTTTATGTTTATAAGAACCGATGTATTTAAGGCTTTAGGCGGCTTTGATGAACGTTTTTTTATGTATATGGAGGATGCCGATTTAACCTTAAGAACAAAAAAATACGGCAAAACTATGTATCTTCCTCACATTTCGGTAATTCACGAATGGGAACGTTCGAGTGCTAAAAGTTTAAAATATTTAATGATTCACTTAAGCTCATGCTTTAAATTTTTGATTAAGCACCGAAAGAAGAAGGAGTCTAAAGAATGAAAATTTTAATTACTGGCTCAAAAGGTCAGCTCGGTAACACTATATGCGAGCTTTTAAAAACAGGTGAAAACAGCTTAGGTAAAATCCCTACAGATTATATAAACGCCGAAATTATAGCTGTAGATGTTGACGAGCTTGATATCACCGATAACTTGGCAGTACAGACATTTGTAGAGGAAGCAAAGCCTGATTTAATAATAAACTGTGCTGCATATACAAACGTTGACGGCTGTGAAACCGACCGTGAGCTTGCTGAAAAAATCAATGCCGACGGTCCGGAAAATCTTGCCTTAGCGGCAAATAAGTTGGGTGCAAAATTCGTCCACGTTTCAACCGACTATGTTTTCCGTGGTGACGCTACCACTCCTTATGTTGAAACCGACCAATGCGACCCCGTAACTGCATACGGCTCATCTAAAAGAAACGGTGAGATTAAGGTACAGTCCGCCTGTGAAAAGCATTATATTTTCCGCACCTCTTGGCTTTACGGTCTGATTGGTAACAACTTTGTCAAAACAATTCGGCGTGTAGCCAAAGAAAAGGGTGTCTTGACCGTTGTTAATGACCAACGCGGCAATCCTACCAATTGTGAAGATTTAGCCTACCATATTCTACTTGCCGCAAACACCGAATGCTACGGTATTTACCACTGCACCGGCAGCGGTGAGTGTACTTGGTTTGATTTTGCTAAAAAAATCATTGAATTTTCAAATATCCCCTGCACTGTTGACCCCTGCAGTACTGAGCAGTCAAACCGACCGGCCAAGCGTCCGGCATATTCTTCGCTTGACAACCGTCATTTAAGGCAAACTGTTGGTGACAAAATGCGCGAGTGGAAGGTTGCCTTAAAAGAGTACATTATAAAGCTTGATGCTTTAGAAAAATAAAGGAGAGTTTTTATGAAAACCTATCTCGTTACCGGCGGTGCCGGATTTATCGGTTCTAACTTTATTATTTATATGCTTGGTAAGTATAACGATGTCAAAATCATTAACGTTGACAGTCTTACCTATGCCGGAAATCTAGAAAACTT
>CAJGBX010000129.1 GCA_904501685.1 Clostridiaceae bacterium | reverse complement strand
TTCGGTGACGAGATTGACAGTATTTCGGTTTTTGACCTTGATACACAACGCCGTACCGATTCCTTAAACGATATAAAAATCACACCCGTATGTGAAATTTCGCCCGATAGCGGCGAAGACTTAGCTGAAGAGCTTTTAAAGCTATCCGCCTTAAAAAAATGCGGTGCCGAACAGAAAAAAAGGATTTTAGAGGATGTTGACCGCTTAAAAGCCTCGGCGCCCATTGCTTATGACGCATATATCGGCCACGTGTACGATAAATTTACGACAATTTTCGACTATATCGGACACTCCTACCCTACCGCAACCTTTATCTTTGACTCAAATGCCGTTGCCGACCGAATCGACAGCACCCTGAAGCTTCATTCCGAGGAAATTAAGGCACTTTTGTTGGAGGGTCAGCTTCCGCCTGATTTCAAGTCGGTTTACCTTGACCGCATTGGCTTTGCCGAACGCTTGAAGAATGCAAACGCCGTATTTTGCGACAGCTTCCCGAAAACCTCCTACGACCTTACCTTGAAAACTCTAATCAACTTTAATTTTAAGCAAAATTCGGGATTTTCAGGTACGGTTTCAGCTCTTTGCGACGATATTAAGGCCGCCGGCCAACCCTTAACCGTAATTTTAGCCGGCAGTGAAAGAGCTGCCTCTAACCTTTGCGAGGAAATCTGTGACAACGGCATTGCCGCCGCTTATCAGTCCGAGCCCTCGCGTATAGGTGACAAGGGTGTTTTTGTAACCACCGGTATTTTATCAAGCGGAATTGAACTGCCTTCGGTTTCGGTTATAGCTCACGGCAAGGCTGAAATCAAAAAACGCAAACGCAGATTTTCAAAGGGTACCGCAGTCGGCTCCCTAGAAGAGCTTCAACGCGGTGACTATGTTGTGCACTTGACCCACGGTATCGGTGTTTTTGAGGGTGTTCAGCAGCTGACTACACACGGTATGACACGTGATTACATCAAAATTGCATATGCCGGTAAGGATGCACTGTACGTCCCCGTAACCAGTCTTGATATGGTGTCTAAATATATTGGCTCGAAGGAGGATACTACCGTAAAGCTTAATAAATTAGGCTCCGCTGAATGGTCAAGAACTAAAACTCGGGTAAAAACCGCCGTCAAGGATATGGCGAAGCAGTTAACTGCTCTTTATGCCAAACGAATGCAGCAAAAAGGCTTCAGCTTTAGCGCCGACGGTGATTTGCAGTCGGATTTTGAACGCCGTTTTGAGTTTGACGAAACCGATGACCAGCTTCGTTGTATTGCCGAAATCAAGCACGATATGGAGCGTGCCGTTCCTATGGACCGACTGCTTTGCGGAGATGTCGGCTTCGGTAAAACCGAGGTTGCCTTGCGTGCCGCATTCAAATGCATTGCCGATGGCAAGCAGTGTGCGATTTTGGTGCCTACCACCATTCTTGCCTGGCAGCACTATAACACCGCCTTGGAACGTTTTTCCAATATGGCGGTTGAGGTCGAAATGCTTTCTCGTTTCAGAACACCAAAGCAGCAGGAAAAAATAAAGAAAAACCTTTTGGCAGGCAATATTGACCTTATAATCGGCACACACAGCCTTATTTCCAAGGATGTTAAATTCAAGGATTTGGGACTCATTATAATTGACGAGGAACAACGCTTTGGCGTCGGCCAAAAGGAGCGTCTGAAGGAGCTTTACCCCGAGGTTGATGCTTTAACGCTTTCGGCAACCCCGATTCCCCGTACCTTGAATATGGCATTGTCGGGACTCCGCGATATGTCGAGCATAGAAGAGGCCCCTTTAAACCGACACCCTGTTCAAACCTATGTTTTAGAACAGGACAAGGGTATTATAAACGAGGCAATCA
This sequence comes from Clostridiaceae bacterium, assembly GCA_904501685.1. Lineage (GTDB taxonomy): Bacteria > Bacillota > Clostridia > Oscillospirales > Acutalibacteraceae > UMGS172. Next base: position 1,028 of record CAJGBX010000129.1, on the reverse strand, counting down.
GCCGCGAGCTTCGTCGCGGCGGTCAGGTTTATTACCTGCACAACCGTACCGAGGATATTGACAGCTGTGCTCTGAAGATTCAAAAGGACCACCCCGAGGCACGTATCGGCACTGCTCACGGTAAAATGAGCGAAGAGACTCTGTCACGAGTGTGGCGGGACCTTTTAGAACACGAAATCGACATTTTAGTATGCACCACCATAATAGAAACCGGTGTTGACGTGCCTAATGCCAACACGCTGATAATCGAAAACTCCGACCGATTTGGCTTGGCTCAGCTTCACCAGATACGCGGGCGTGTCGGTCGAAGCCACCGTACTGCCTATGCCTACCTTTTATTTACACCGGGCAAGGCGTTGTCGGAAATTTCACAAAAAAGACTTGATGCAATCCGCAAGTTTACCGAGTTCGGCTCGGGCTTCCGCATTGCCATGCGCGACCTTGAAATCCGTGGCGCCGGCAGTATTTTAGGCGGCGAGCAGCACGGACATATGGAAGCGGTCGGCTACGATATGTATTTAAAGCTTTTATCAGATGCCATTGCCGAGGAAAAGGGCGAGGTGACCGAGCCTGAGCTTGAATGCACCATCGATATAAGGATTAGTGCACATATACCTGAAAAATATATTTCCTCACTGCCTCTTCGTCTGTCAGCCTACCGCAGAATTGCGGCAATTAAGTGCGACGGTGACCTATTAGATGTTACAGATGAGCTTATCGACCGCTATGGCGAGCCGCCGAAGGCTGTTTTAGACCTTATGAATATCGCCTTGCTTAAAAATAAGGCGGCAATGAAGGGATTTAAAGAGATTTCTGAGCAGAACGGCCGGCTTTTACTGTATTGTTCAGAATTAACCGAGGATATTTCAAAGCTTTTAACCTCGCCTATAAAACGTCGAATTATGTTCAGCGCAGGTAAAAGACCCTATATTTCGGTACGGCCGGAGCCTAAGCAAACAATGCTTGACTGCTTAAAAGAGGTTTTAAGCCAAATTGAGGCTTAAAAACAGTTAGAATTTACAATTAAG
>CAJGBX010000128.1 GCA_904501685.1 Clostridiaceae bacterium | reverse complement strand
TCGGCACCGTTACCGCAAATTCCCATAACGTCATATACGTTGGTGATATTATTTACAAGTTTGGGGTTTTGGTCGATTGCCACAATGTCGTGACCCTCACGGCAAAGGGTTGAAATAATTGCAGAGCCTATTTTTCCGCAGCCAACAACTATAATTTTCATTAATTATCCTTCTTTCGATTTTCATAAACCTATTATCTTTTCTTCAAATCGGTATACTCAGTAGCGGCCTTTACATTGATATATGCCGGACGGATAATCTTTCCTGCATTTTGGATTTCCTCAATACGGTGGGCACTCCAGCCGGCGATTCTGGACACTGCAAAAATCGGCGTAAACAGCTCGGGCGGCAGGTCAAGCATACGGTAAATAAGTCCCGAATAAAAGTCAACATTCGGACTGACACCCTTATACATCTTACGACGGTCGGCAATGATTTCGGGTGCTAATGAAGCTACCGTCTCATAAAGGTGAAATTCCTTTTCCTGACCCTTTTCAATAGCCAGGTTCTTGGCACATTCCTTTAAAATATCGGCTCTCGGGTCGGAAAGGGAATAGATTGCGTGCCCCATTCCGTAAATAAGACCTGCATTGTCAAACGCCTTTTTGTCGAGCAGGCGAACAAGATAATCCTTTATTTCACTCTCTTTTTCGGTGTTGATATCAGACTTCATATCGTCAAACATTTTAACGACCTTGATATTGGCGCCTCCGTGACGCGGACCCTTAAGCGAGCCTAACGCCGCCGAAACAGCAGAGTATGTATCGGTACCCGAGGAGGTAACAACATGGGTCGTAAAGGTTGAGTTATTACCGCCTCCGTGTTCAGCGTGAAGCACCATAGCAAGGTCAAGAATTTTGGCCTCAAGGTCGGTAAACTGACCGTCCTCACGCAAAAGGCTCAAAAGCACCTCGGCTGTGGAGTGCCGTGGGTTAGGATGGTGTATAAAAAGGCTTTTGTTTTGATGGTAATGCGAGTACGAATGGTAGCTGTAAACCGAAAGCATCGGGAAAACGGCAATTAACTGCATACACTGACGCAGTACGTTAGCAACGCTTATGTCATCAGGATTTTCGTCATAGGAATAAAGTGCCAAAACACAGCGGGAAAGCATATTCATCATATCCTTGCCGGGAGCCTTCAAAATCATATCTCGGACAAAGGATGGCGGCAGTGAGCGGTAATCGGACAGCTCAGCCGAAAACTCGGTCAACTCATTTTCGTTGGGGAGTCTGCCGAAAAGCAAAAGGTATACCGTTTCTTCAAAGCCGAAGCGGTTGTCACGCTGCAGTCCGGAGATAATGTCACGCACATTAATACCGCGGTAGCACAGCTCGCCGTGGCAGGGGATAAACGAGCCGTCGGCTGCCTTTTCCTTGGCCTTAATACTTGAAATTTCGGTAAGTCCGGTAACAACGCCGTTGCCGTTAAGGTCACGAAGTCCTCTGAAAACGTGATGCTCTGAGTACATTTCGGGCTTGATTCCGTTATTAACTGAGGATATTTTCGCCAAGTTTTCAATGTAAGGGGTGATTTCTGAGTAGGATTTTTTCATTTTTGCCTCATTTCATAGAATTTCATTATCATTATCATAATATATTCTTAATTATTTTACCATATATTTACGTATAAATCAACTTCGTGTTTTGCAAAATGTTTGTAAAGCCTGTTTTATTAAAGAATTATGTGTAAATGAAATAATTTATTTGACACACTTTTAAAAATTAGGTATAATAAATAAAGCGATATTGAATGGTTGATATTGCAATTTTTTTCAAAAGGATGATTTTTATGACAGGTTTAATTATTGCCGCTGTAGTAGCTTTAATTATTTTGTGCTGTTTGCGTGTTGTTCCGCAGGCGACCGAGTATGTTATCGAGCGCTTGGGTAAATACGCTGGCACTTGGGGTGCAGGTCTTCATATCCTGATTCCCGTTATCGACCGCGTTTCAAAGCGTGTCACCTTAAAGGAACAGGTTCTGGATTCTCCTCCTCAGCCGGTTATCACCAAGGATAACGTTACTATGCAGATTGACACCGTCGTTTATTTTAAGGTGTTCGACTCCAAGCTTTTTACCTACGGCGCCGTCAATCCGATTAGCGCTTTGTCTAATCTTACAGCGACTACCTTGAGAAATATTGTCGGTGAATTAGAGCTGGACGATACCTTGACCTCACGCGATACAATCAACGGAAAAATGACCGATATTTTGGATTCCGCTACCGACCAGTGGGGCATTAAGGTCAATCGTGTTGAGCTGAAGAACATCATTCCTCCGTCCGAAATTCAGAATGCAATGGAAAAGCAGATGAAGGCCGAGCGTGACCGTCGTGAAACTCTTTTGGAAGCTGAGGGTCATAAGGCTGCCGTCATCACCCGCGCAGAGGGTGACAAGCAGGCTATGGTTTTGGCAGCTGAGGGTGAAAGAGATGCCCGAATTGCCCGTGCAGAGGGTGAAGCCAAGGCAATTTTACTTGCCAAAAAGGCTGAGGCTGACGGTCTTGCCGCACTTAAAGCAGCCGGAGTTGATTTGGCAGTTTTAGAGCTTAAGAAGTACGAGGCGTTAGTCCAGATGTCGAACGGTAAGGCATCTAAGATTATCGTTCCTACCGATGCAGTTGATATGACTAAGGCTAATGTAATGTTCTCCGAAACATCGGGTCTGGGCGACGTAACCGAGCCTGCAAAGGAAACTCTTAAGCAAAAGAAATCCGACCCCTGCTGCGAGTAAGGGTAACGTCAATCCCCGTAATTTTAAGCATTGTAAACATTAAAAAACGTGAAGAGTCTGTTGACTCTTCACGTTTTTGTTATTCATCCAGCTTTAAAACTGCCATAAAGGCTTCCTGAGGGACCTCGACCGAGCCTAGCTGACGCATACGCTTCTTGCCCTCTTTTTGCTTTTCCAGAAGCTTTTTCTTTCGGGTAATATCACCGCCGTAGCACTTGGC
>CAJGBX010000127.1 GCA_904501685.1 Clostridiaceae bacterium | reverse complement strand
TTGCATCCCTTTATGCCATTTATAACCGAGGAAATCTGGCAGGCCTTACCTCACGAGGGTGAGTCGATTATGGTATCAAGCTGGCCTACTGCTTGTGAAAGCTTAAATTTCACTACAGAAGAAGCTGAATTTGAAAAGGTTATGAACGTTATTAAGGCAGTTCGTAACCGCAGGGCAGAAATGAACGTTCCGCCCTCCAAAAAGGCTAAGCTCTTCATTACAACCGACGCAAAGGAAACCTTCCTTAACTGTGCAGTATTTATGACTCGCTTGGCTTCAGCCTCCGAGGTTGAGGTATCGACAGACAGTGTCGACGTTGAAGGAGCAGTTCGCGTTGTTACTACCGATGCAGTTGTTCAAATTCCTTTGAATGAGCTTGTTGATTTTGCAAAAGAGATTGAACGCTTGAATAGGGAACTGGCCGCCGCCGAAAAGGACAGAGATTTCTTCGGTGCAAAGCTTAATAATGAGGCGTTTATGTCAAAGGCTCCCGAAAAGGTTGTTGCCGCACAGCGTGAGTCTTATCAAAAGGCTGTTGACAAGATAGCACTTTTAGAGGCAACTATTGCCGATATTAAATCTAAAATGTGATTTTAAGTACAACCGTTAAATTTGAACTTGCATAAAACGGTAAATTTCGGCAAATTTTAATTGATGCTAATGCGGACGGAATCCCGTCCGCATTTTTAAAATGAGGTGTTTTAATGCTTTACATGGAAGCGTTACAATATATCCATTCTCTTAATGTATTCGGCTCGAGACCGGGGTTAGAAAGAATTACCGAGCTTCTGAAGGTGTTAGGCAATCCTGAGGACGGCTTAGAGGTTATCCATGTTGCCGGCACCAACGGTAAGGGCTCTACATCAACTATGCTCAGCAGTATTTTGCAATGCTCGGGCAAAAAGACCGGTCTTTTTATTTCACCCTATGTTACCGAATTTAATGAGAGGATTCAGGTTAACGGAAAACCTATTTCAAATCAAGATTTAGGGATTCTTTGCGAACGGGTGAAATCGGCGGTCGAGTCAATTGACAGTGACGGTTTTATAATAACCGAGTTTGAATTTATTACTGCGGTAGCATTTCTTTATTTTAAGGAGCAGGAATGCGATACCGTAGTGCTCGAGGTTGGACTTGGCGGCAGGTTGGATGCAACTAATGTCATAAAAAAGCCTAAGGTATCGGTAATTACACGAATAGCACTTGACCATACCGGTATTTTAGGGGAGACCGAGGCTGAAATTGCATTTGAAAAGTGTGGAATTATAAAGAAAAGCTGTCCTGTCGTTACAACCGGTGATAATTCATCCGAAAGCTTGGCGGTTATTGAAAAAATTGCCAAGGAACGCGGCTGTCAGTTGACCGTCACAAATCCTCTTGAGGCTGAGGTTTTATCCTCAGATATTTTCAAAAGTGAGTTTATGTGGCAGGGTGAAGCCTATACCTTAAGTCTTTCTGGCAAGCATCAAATCAGTAATGCTTTAAATGTTATTTCGGCGGTGAGATCAGCCTATCCCGAAATAACGCCGGCGGCTATAAAGCAAGGTTTAAAGGATGTTGTTTTTCCGGCTCGGTGTGAGGTTATAGGTAAGAAACCGCTTGTTATTCTCGACGGCTCGCACAATCCTAACGGGACTGCAGCCTTGAATAGACTTATGACCGATTCAGGTATTACCGATGCTACTGCAATTGTCGGCTTTATGGCTGATAAGGATGTCAGTGATGCGTTAGAGTGCCTGAAGGGTAAATTCAAGAAAATGGTTACGGTTAAGGTCCAGTCAAATCCACGTACAATGAAGGCACAAGCACTTGCCGACCTTTGCTGTGAAATTTGCAACGATGTAATTGCCGTAGATTCTTATGAAAATGCTATTAAAGAGGTTGAAAATGAAAATACAGTTATTGTTTTCGGCTCGCTTTACTTGGCAGGGGATATAAGGCCATTGCTTATAAAGAAATTTCGACAAAAATAGAATAAAATTTCACCCTGATTACAACAAAATATTTACAAGCAATCCGCTATCATTATAGATAGCGGATTTTTTATTAGGAGTTGAAAAAATGTCAGTAAAAATTACGGTAAACGGCGAGGTTGTAACCGCTTATTTAGACGGAGAAATCGACCACCATTCAGCCGGTATTATGCGAAACGAAATTGATGTCGCAGTTGAAAAGAATACACCGTCTATGCTGGTTCTCGATTTCAGGGATGTTAGCTTTATGGACAGCTCGGGGATTGGACTTGTTATGGGTCGGTATAAGCTTTTGAAACCCTACGGAGCTGAGCTCCACGTGACCAATACCTCACCTCAAATAGGTAAGGTTATGAAGCTTGCGGGACTTGACCGCTTGGCAAAATTAGATAATTGAGGAGATAAATATGAAGGACGAAATAAAGCTGATAATTCCTTCTCGCTCAGCGAATGAAGGCTATGCGAGAGTGGCAGTAGGAGCCTTTATTACACGCTTTGACCCCACTTTAGAGGAGCTTAATGATATTAAAACCGCCGTTTCCGAGGCGGTCACAAACTGTATAGTTCACGCATATAAAGACACTATCGGTCTTATATACATAACGGTCAGCGCCGATAAGGGGATTGTAAAAATACGTATTCGTGACCGAGGCTGCGGCATACCTGATATTGCAAGAGCCAAGGAACCACTGTTTACCACCGGCGGCGAGGAACGAGCGGGCTTAGGCTTTGCCGTAATGGAAAGCTTTACGGACAAGCTGACGGTACGCTCTACGGTAGGCAAGGGAACTACCGTAACATTGCAGAAAAGACTGAAAGTGAAAGATGACGGACAAAAATGAGTTTATAGCCAAAAATATGGGATTGGTACACGCCTGTTGCACTAAATTTCGCGGAAGAGGAATCGAATATGAGGATATGGTGCAGGCAGGGTGTATAGGACTTATAAAGGCGGTTAACGGCTTTGATGAGTCAAGGGG
>CAJGBX010000126.1 GCA_904501685.1 Clostridiaceae bacterium | reverse complement strand
ATCTGATGATTCGGTTATACGTCCGACTATGAAAAATCTGTCGATAGCTGAAATTGATGACCTGGAGGCAGGCTCGGATGAGGTGTTGGCACCTGCATACGAGAATGTGGATGCATGGCGCGGTGCTGCACTTTATTTCACCCGCTATGCCGAGTTTAAAACTTGTGAGGGTGCCAGAACAGTGTATGCTTATGAGTGGAAAAACCCGTATCCCGGTCATAAAGTCGTATCCGTACGTATGATTTCTGAACCTAAGAAGAATTTAGGTGTTCAGTTGTTTGCCGTTGGACGTACAGTATAACGGTTTTGTTATCAATGAAAACGCGGTCGATTTGAAGTAAACTTCAAAGTTTAGACAAATTCCAATATTAAAGTATTTCTGAATGAGTTCGGTATTGTGCCGGACTCATTCTTTTTTAATTAGTGCTTTAAGATGTATTGGAAAGAATTTATCTTACAAGTTTACCGAGTGACAAGAAAATGAAGGCAAAAAAAGACAGCCGCTTTATATACGGCTGTCCGGGATGGTAATGTGTTGTTAAACTTTTTAGGTTTATTTTATGGGTTAATCATACCATTAGTTTATCGGTGGTTATAATTAGCATATATTGTTGTATTTAGTTATAAAGCTTTTTGATTTGAGGGTTTTTAAATACCAAAACTGCGGCAAATGCGGTTATAATCATTTCGGGCAGCATATATGCACCGTTGTAGCAGAATGAATAGAACCAAACATTATCCCAATCGCACCAGCTTGCGAAGAATATTCCTCCTGAAATTAAATGGGATAAAAATCTTAAAACCATTGCAAGCACGACGCCTAAAATAATACCGACAATACCCATTTTCTTGAATATTCCTGCAAAGCCCAAGACAGTGTAGGCAAGCAAATAGTCAAAAATAATTGCACCGATTACATAGACTAAGGATAAGCCCCATCCTAAAAGTCCGTCTATAAAAATACCGAACATAAGCTGAACACAAGAATACATAAATGCTCCGACAAGTCCCCAAGCAGTGCCGTACATTAAAGGCAACATAACTATCGGGAGCATACTGAGTAGTGTGACCGAGCCGCCCAAGGGCATCTCATACACCTTTAACAGGCTTAAAACTGAGCCCAGTGCAATAAGTACTGCTGTTACACACAGTTTTTTAGTGAATGATTTTCTGTTTTCCATACAATTTCCTTTCCTTTGCGGTGTTACGGTACCGCTACCGAGATTAAATTTGACAGAAAAGGAAATTAAAAAGCTCATCAGGTGTGAATTTTACCTGATGAGCTGAAACTTAATTCCAAGAAAAAATTCCTACGTCGGCATTACCCGCATCAGGTATAACGGTCAGAACGAAACACGTCCTATCTCAGCCGGGTCAATTCCCAGCACCCTTTTCTGTTAAATTTGATATTATTATAACTCTCAAATTAAATTTGTCAAGAGTATTTTCAACATTTTTCATTTTTCTTAAAACGTCACGCTCTCAAGCGTTGACACATTAAATAAAAGATGTTAAAATATGTTATTATAATGATTGTAGTTAGTCGAAACGCTCGAAAGGCGTTTCGACAAGCCACTTTTCAAGTGGCTTTAGCAAAATTAAATTGCAATTTAATTTTGCGCGACACTCATTTCAATAAAAAAAGGACAAATTTTTATTAAAAATTTGTCGCAAAATCAAAGATTTTGTGGCGAAACAGGATTGTTTCGCCTAACCTTTTTCATTATCAGAAATGGAGGCGGTAGTAGTGATTAAATGTCCAATGCAGGCTGAAAAAAGCTCAAAGGAATATATGATTTATAAGGATTTCAGCTCTAAGGTTGAGGTTTTTGTGAGTAAAATGCTTTCAAGCTACATACCTGCCTCTTACCGTGAAATTAAGGTTATCCATGACCCTGTTTGGGGCACAATAAAGTTTTACCCGTGGGAGCTGCAGTTGCTTGATTCGCCTCTGCTTCAAAGGCTGCGTAATATCAATCAGCTGGGGTTGGCGGTTTTGACCTATCCGTCGGCACATCATTCGCGCTTTGAGCACACCTTGGGTGTTACTGCTCTTGTTACTAAGATGGCCGAAAGTATAAATGACGGTCATAGCCTGGACGGCGAGGTTTGTGTTGAACGTGCCGATATTAATAAAATGCGGCTTGCGGCAGTGCTTCATGACGTCGGTCACTGCTTTTTCTCGCATTTGTCCGAAAAGATGTACGGTAATACTGAGGAGTTCAGTACATTAAAGACTTCATTTGAAATTTTTAAAGGCGCTCAGCCTCACGAAATTTTGGGATATATTATTATTAACACCCCTTCATTTAAGGATTTCTTTACGGCTAAGGTCGATTATCCCGATACGGTCAACGCCGATACCTTTTTTGACGATTTGGGTCGGATGATAGTCGGTGCACCGATTGATGAGCTGTATGAGGTTAACGGTAAAACGGTCAAAAAGTACTATCTGACCGAAATGATAAACGGTCAGTTTGATGCCGATTCTCTTGACTATCTGCGTAGAGACAGTTATATTACAGGTCTTTCCTTGACCTATCATATTGACCGTTTCCTTTATAAAATAAGGCTTTTTGACCTTGGTGAAACGATCGACGGAAAAGAGATTACAGGAAGGCATTTGACCGTGCCGGAATCGGGCGTTTCAACGGTAGAGGAGATTGTTTTCGGCAAACAAATGCTGACACGCTACATATATCAGCACCAAAAGGTGCTGGCTACCGATGCTTTGGTTTACGATATCGTCAGCGGCCTGAGATTAGGCGGTAAGCTGCAGCATCCGAGCGACTTTTTGTATTATTGCGATGATGATATTTATAAGCTTTATGACGAAAGCGGGGACCCTGACTTAAGGGTACCTATTTACAATATGCCGATACATAGTGACTCGAAAAAGACGATTTCGGATGTTGTGCGTCAAATAAAGCAACGTGATTTGCCCAAAAAAGCTTTGGTTTT
>CAJGBX010000125.1 GCA_904501685.1 Clostridiaceae bacterium | reverse complement strand
TAGCATCTGAAGCCAACATTTTCGGGCTTAAAGTACCATCTGCAATATATTTCTCGCGTATAGTTGTAACATATTTTGCAATGTCATCCAAAGCCTCGAGATTAAGACCGGTATCAAACTCAGTACCTCTTAAAGCGGCAACCATAGATTCAGTTGCAGGATGAGAAGTACCGCCGGATAACGGTGAAATTGCAGTGTCAATAACGTCTGCGCCGGCTTCAATGGCCTTTAAAAGTACCATCGCACCGAGACCTGATGTAGAATGTGAATGAACCTGAACCGGAATTTTAACACTTTCCTTAATGGCCTTAACAAGCTCATAGGTTGTATAAGGAGTAAGCAAAGCAGCCATATCCTTAATGCAAAGCGAATCAGCGCCAACGCTTTCGAGCTTTTTGGCGTAATTTACATAGTATTCAACATCAAACACCGGACCGGTAGTATAGGACACTGCACCCTGCACGTGACCGTTCTCTCTTTTAGTTGCCTTAATGGCAGTCTCAAGGTTACGGATATCGTTCAAGGCATCAAATATACGGATGATATCAATACCGTTGGCAACCGACTTTTGAACCAAATACTCAACAACATCGTCAGCATAATGGCGGTAGCCTAACATATTTTGTCCTCTGAAAAGCATTTGAAGCTTGGTATTAGGACACTTTTTACGGATTAAACGAAGTCTCTCCCATGGGTCCTCATTAAGGAAACGAAGGCAGGAGTCGTAAGTTGCACCGCCCCAGCATTCTAACGAATGAAAGCCGACCTTGTCGAGTTTTTCGAGCATGGGCAACATATCTTCGGTTGTCATACGTGTTGCAAAAAGTGACTGATGAGCATCACGCAACACGGTTTCTGTAATACCTATTTTACGTGCCATTATATCGGGCACCTCATTTCCTTAAAATTATTTTATGGTAACAAGTACCTTGCCGGCATCAACAGAATCACCGGTATTGACACAAACTGCAGTAACAGTACCGTCACAAGGAGCAGAAATTTCATTTTCCATCTTCATAGCCTCGAGCACTACGACGGCGTCACCGGCCTTTACAGCTTGACCGTTTGATACTAAAACCTTAAGAATGGTACCGGGCATCGGAGCCTCAACAGGTGTACCCTCGCCTGCTGCTGCAGCAACAGTAGGAGCAGGTGCAGGTTCAGCTACAGGAGTCACAGCTGCAGGAGCAGCGACCGGTGCAGGTGCGGCCACAGGAGCCGGAGCTGCTACAACTACGGGAGCAGAAGCTACTGCTGCACCCTCTTCAACCTGAACATCATAAACTCTTCCGTTAACAGTAATTTTAAAATTTCTCATTATAATTTCCTCCTTATTAATACGGCATATTTGAATGTTTTTTATCTTGAGTAGTAACACGTTTTGAAGCCATCATATCAAGTGCATTAATTACACTAACAGCAGCCTCTTCTTTTGTGATGATATCATCAACTGCACCGTTAATTGCAGCCTTAAAGGGAGAGCCTTCATTTAAGGTATATTCCTTCTCCAAATCCTCTCTCTTTTCCTCGCCTAAACGGTCAAGATACATAAATTGAATGGCGGTAGTAGGATTAAGTGCACAAATCTCAGAATCAGCGTAAGCCAAAACATAATCGGCACTTGAAGCTTTACCTGCAAAAACTGTAAAAGCGGCGCCATAGGCCTTGCCGACAATAACTGTTATTTTGGCAGTTGTAGCCTCAGCATAGGCACCGGTTAATGCAGCAATAGCCTTTACAGAGCCAGAAAGCTCGTCCTCAGCCTTACCCATAAAGCCCTTAGAATTTAATAATGTCACAACCGGAATCGAGAAGGCATCGCAAAGACGGATAAATCTTGATATTTTTGCAGCACCTTTATCACAAAGATAACCGTCATTTTTGCTTAAATCTGTAGCAACAACGCCAACAGCGTTACCGCAGATACGTGCAAAACCAACCTTAGCACAACCGCCAAAAGCTTTATTAACCTCTAAAAAGCTATTTTCATCAACAAAATTTGAAATATCAGCATATACCCCATCACCCGAAACAACGGCAGGAATATAATCTGCAGTGAAACTTACCGAAAGGTTATTTTCAGGTAAAAATGAAAGAAGCTCAGCAACCTTGCTCATCGCAGCTGCATCATTTTCAACAACAAAAGAAACAGTTCCGTTCTTAGCTGAGGCATTAGCAGTGCCAACATTACTGTCACCGGTAATTGCGGCCGAGTTAACACAAAGCTCAGCGCCCTCAACCATAACAGATAAATCAGCCAAGGAGGCCAATAGTGCCGCAGAGCCGATACACTTGCCTGCAACAACCGAAATCTGAGGTACTACACCTGAAATCTTACCTGCAGCGGCAATCAGCTCACCATAAGCATTAAGTGCATCAACGCCCTCTTCGGCAAAAGCACCCTTAGAATCAAAAATTCCAACGATCGGAGCACCGTTCATCAGGCTTAAATCATAGACCTTTTTGATTTTTGCAGCCTGACTTCTGCCCATAGCACCCGAAAGCACTGTAATATCCTGAGAATAAGCATAGCAGCTTTTTCCGTTAACGGTACCATAAGCGGTAACTACACCGCAACCTGACTCACCGTTTTTTTGAAATCTGTCAAGCTCAGTAAAACAGCCATTATCAAAAAGAAGCTCTAAACGCTTGTATGCGTCGGTTTTACCTAAAGCGGCAGTCTCCTTCTCAAGGCGGACAAAACCGTTTTCACAGCTCATCAAAATTCCTCCGTTCATACTATTCTAAAGTTTAAATAAACATTGTTAAATTTTTGACTTTTAAAGTCAAAAAATATTATATACTGAAACCTTTAAAAAAACAAGCAAAATTTCAAGTATTTTCACAATTTTTACACGATGCAAACAATTTATCTACCATAAGCTCACGTTTTTCAATATCTTTTATAAACTTAAGCTTTTTTAATAACTCAAAAGGTGCTGATTCAGAGTAAAATGCGCTCATAATTCCGTTTTCAACGCCTACATGCAAAGCCGAACGCAAAATACCGTCAACCAAAAATAAATCATTTTCGGGTTTAAGTGTATGCAATGTCAGTGCTTCACTATCCAAATCAAAAAGGCAAAATCCTAAAC
>CAJGBX010000124.1 GCA_904501685.1 Clostridiaceae bacterium | reverse complement strand
TGAAGAGAAGATTAATGGTTTCTATCTGACAGAGTCTGAAAACGAATCTCATAGAGGTTCACCGATTCGCGTTTGCTTTTCGGGTGAATTTGTTGAAGAGGAAAATGATTTGTTTTTCGATGTTTATATCTATCCTCGAATTGTTGAAATTTTATTGTTGATATTTGCTTTTATATTTCTTTCTTTTTTTGGCAAAGCAACCGGAGTTATAATATCAGTTGTTGTTCTGTGTATATTTGGCAAAGGGTATATTGATATGATGAAAGATACATATGATAGACTTAATAGAATATTTTGTTAAAGAAAATCAAGTTTTCGACCGGTTCTATTTTGAGTGTGGGTCCCAAAAAACTCTCGTTCTCTTGAACGAGATTTTTTTATTCATAGCTTTCGCAATGATGACATACAATGCTTCGCGTTGATTTATTTTAATAATTAAAAGCCGTGAATTTCACGGCTTATTTTTGTATATTTGGATTATTAGTTCTTTCAAGTAGGTAATCTATAGAAATATTAAAATAATCGGCAATTTTTATGAGCTCGTTTATACCGGGTTCACGCTCACCTGTTTCATATCGGCTGATTGTGTTTTGATTTGTGTTTAAGTCCATTGCCATTTTAAGTTGTGAAATGCCTTTAGATTTTCTGATTTCTTTCAATCTCATAAAATCACCTCTTGACACTATTATCCCAAATTGGTATAATAAAAATATCCCGATTCGGTATATTTAAGGAGGAAACACATATGAAAAAGATTTTAACACTATTATTAGTTATGGCTGCATTATGCAGCGCACTGGCAGGATGTGGGATCGTGGATGAGTCGCCTGTGAAAGAAACACCTGCGGGCAATAATGCGACGCCATCAGGGCAAGAAAAAGAACTGATTTTCGGATTAAATGAAACGGCAGCCTTTTCTAATTTGAAGTTTACGGCAAGTGAACTCAAAGAGAGTAATGGAACTGATTATTTCACTCCGGAAGACGGCAATGTTTTTGTAGGCATTAAGTTTACCATTGAAAATGTCTCCGACGAAGAACAGGCCGTCAGTTCAGTTTTAATGTTTGAGGGTTATGTGGACGATGTCAAATGCGACTATTCTTTCAATGCGGCGGTTGCGTTTGAAGATACGTTGGACGGGTCTTTGGCAGCAGGAAAAAAACTGGTTGGATGGTATGCTTTGGAAGTTCCTAAAGATTGGTCTGCTATTGAGCTGAATATCCAAAATAATTGGCTTTCTAATAAGCATGCAAAGTTCGTTTTCTCGAAATAATTTAAAAATACAAAACGGGGCAAATAATACAATGATTGATTTTAAAAATGGTAGTTCTATTTACTCAAAATTGAAAGAGGTTAGCGATGATACATACGCATCATTTATTGTGCCAATGTTCACTGAAGGCGAGAGCATTCTCGGGACATTTAAAGGGATTCGCGATGGTGTTGTGTTTACGAACAAAAGAATTATTTCAATAAATGTTCAAGGGCTTACTGGTATAAAAAAAGATTTTACTTCTTTGCCATATAGTAAGATACAGGCTTTTTCTGTGGAAACTTCCGGTGTTTTTGATTTCGACAGCGAACTTGACCTTTGGTTTTCCGGTATCGGCAGAGTACGTTTTGAATTTTCAAGAAATGCAAATGTTACAGCTATTTGTAAAATGATTTCAGAAAGAACATTATAATTTTAAAGAAAATCCTCTGTTTTCGGAGCCCTTTAATTCGTGTTATTAATTTCAAACTACCAAAAAAATTCCAAGTCTTCGGACTTGGAATTTTTTATCCATTGCGAAAGCAATGATGATATACAATGCTTCGCATTGATTTATTGTTGGCTTTATACTAAAATAACAGCTACGGTCGTTGTTATTAAATTTTTCAGTTTACTGTTGAATTTTATATGATAATAGTGTTATTATATGGTTAGCCAAAGCATTTAAACCAGTGCGATTTCTAAAAGGAGGACTTTGAAATGTCTGTAATTAAAATAAGTAAAGATAATTTTTCAAAAGAGGTTTTGAATTCCGATAAGCCGGTGTTGTTGGACTTTTACGCCGATTGGTGCGGTCCGTGCCAGATGGTCGGTCCTATTGTAGCGGAAATCGCCCAAGAGCGAGACGATATCAAGGTCGGTAAAATTAATGTTGATGAGGAGCCTGAGTTGACAGCTGAGTTTCAGGTGATGAGCATCCCTATGCTGGTTGTTATCAAGGACGGTAAGCTTGTAAACAAGGTTGTCGGCTTCAGACCTAAAGCTGATATTGAGGCTTTGCTTTAAAAGGAGTTAAATATGAAGTCGATAAATTGCGGAATGATTGTTTCCGATTTTGACGGCACCTTGGTGCAAAAGGACGGCAGAGTGTCCGAGAAAAATATTGCCGCTATAAATGATTATATTGCCGCCGGCGGAATTTTTGTCATTTCGACCGGCAGAGTGCCTGCAGGAATCCTGCCACAGGCCAAAAAAATGGGTCTTAAGGGCCTGATTTCCTGTTGTCAGGGAACTATAATTCTGGATATCGAAACCGAAAGGGTAGTGTTTGAGGATAGGCTTTCGTTTGAGGCAAGTCTTGCTGCCTGCCGTAAAATGGAGGAAATGGGCCTGCATATCCACGCCTATGATTTATGGGAATACTACTGCAATATGGATGACGAGTATTTGGAGTATTACGAACGGGTTACGGGCACTAAAGCTAAGCTTATAACCGACAAAAGGATGTCGGATTTTATCGAGGAAAAGAAGCTTTCGGCATATAAGCTGCTTACAATGCTTGACCCGAAGGACAACGCAAGGGTTTTAAAGGAGCTTTCAGAGGCAGGATTGCCTAACAGCGCAGTAACTAAAAGCTCGGCATATTTGGTTGAGGTGGTTAACCCGAATTGTTCTAAAGGCAGTGCGATTAAGCTTTTGGCAAAGCATTACGGAATTGCAATTGAAAACACTGTCGGAATCGGTGATAATTTCAATGATATTACAATGATTGAAACGGCCGGTATCGGTGTTGCGGTCGGTAATGCCGAGGAGGAACTGAAAGCAAGGGCAAAATATGTTTGCAAAAGCACAAACGAGCAGTCGGCTATAGCAGAGGTAATCGAAAAATTCGGGTTTTTGAAGGATTAAAATGTTTGTTTAAT
>CAJGBX010000123.1 GCA_904501685.1 Clostridiaceae bacterium | reverse complement strand
TTGCACCCTGCCGTTGACCATTTGTTGGAATACCGCACGTTAACCAAGCTGAAATCGACCTATTGCGACGGCTTAACCGCAGTGGTTGCCGAGGACGGACGAATCCACTCCACGCTTAACCAAACCGAAACGAGAACGGGACGTATCAGCTCCTCTGAGCCGAATTTACAGAATATTCCTGTCCGCCGTCCCGAGGGTCGTGAGCTCAGAAAGTTTTTCAAAGCAAAAGAAGGCTTTACACTGATTGATGCCGACTATTCGCAGATAGAACTGCGAGTTTTGGCTCACATTGCCAACGACCAAAATATGATAAACGCATTTTTAAGCGGTACCGACATTCACACATTAACTGCAAGCCAGGTTTTCAATATGCCGATTGATATGGTAACTTCGCAAATGCGTTCGAGTGCAAAGGCGGTCAACTTCGGTATAGTTTACGGCATCGGTGCCTATTCACTTGCTAAGGATATCGGCGTTTCAAATAAAGAGGCTGCCGCATATATTAAGGGCTATCTTGCCACCTACCCCGAGGTAGACAGCTATATGCACCGTGTGGTTGAAGCTGCTAAGGAGCAGGGCTTCGCCGAAACGGTTTTCGGCAGAAGAAGGCTTTTGCCCGAGTTGAAGTCAACCAACGGTATGATGCGCGCCTTCGGTGAACGTGTTGCACGAAATATGCCGATTCAAGGCACTGCCGCCGATATTATAAAAATTGCTATGATTCGTGTCTTCGAGCGGCTCAAGAAAGAGCTTCCCGAGGCAAATCTTATTATGCAGGTACACGACGAGCTGATTGTCGAGGCTCCCGAGGAAGCCGCCGCCAAGGCCGCCGCAATTTTAAAAGAAGAAATGGAAAACGCCGTACAGCTAAAGGTGCCTATGACGGTTGACGCCAACATCGGCAAAACCTGGTACGACGCAAAGGGCTAAAATGAAAAAAACTGTGATAATTTTTGTCTGCACAGGTAACACCTGCCGCAGTCCTATGGCTGAGGCAATCTTCAAGGCGCACTTAACCGAAGAGGAAAAGGCAAAAACCGAGGTTAAAAGCTACGGTCTTGCTGCCTTTGGCGGTGACAGTGCAAGTGAAAATGCAATTGAAGTAATGGCTGAAAGAAATATTGATATTTCTGCTCACCGTTCGTTGCCATTAAGCCGTCTTGCTGCCGAAAATTCCGATATAATCGTTACTATGACCGACTCTCACACCGATGCACTTTTGTCGGCCGGTGTGCCGGGCGATAAAATCATAACCCTTAATATTTCGGACCCTTACGGCAAGGATATTGAGGCTTACCGCAATTGTGCCGATGAAATAACCGCCAAGCTGGAGGTCGTTTATGACTATATTAGAAAACGTTAATATCCGCTTTGCTGTTTTAAATGACGCCAAAAGTATATCCGAGACCGAGCACCTGACCTTAGGAGCCGAAGCTTGGACAGAATCGGGAATCACAGAAACATTAAGTCGCAACGGTCACTACCTTATTGCCGAGCTTGACGGTAAAACAATAGGTCACGGCGGATTTACCGCTGTTTTAGACGAGGGCGACATAACCAACATTGCGGTGCGGCCCGAGTTCAGGCGTAAAGGCGTTGCAAGTAAAATTTTAGAGGCTATGATTTTAGCTGCTAAAGTTGAGGGTCTTGCATTTTTGACCTTGGAGGTGCGCAGTAACAATACGCCGGCAATTTTGCTTTACGAAAAGTATGGCTTTACCGTCAGAGGCCAACGCAAAGGCTTCTACCGAAACCCAACCGATAACGCAATAATAATGACTTTAGATTTTTAGGATAGGTACATATATGAAAATTTTAGCAATAGAATCCTCGTGTGACGAAACCGCAGCCGCAGTTGTTGAAGGGCGTACAGTATTATCTAATATCGTTGCAACCCAAATTGCCGAGCATAAGATTTATGGCGGTGTTGTGCCCGAAATAGCCTCCCGCCGACACTGTGAGGCTATTTCCACTGTTGTGAACGATGCCGTTGCCACTGCAGGACTGACCTTAAACGATATTGATGCAATTGCCGTCACACATGCGCCCGGTCTTATCGGTGCACTGCTGGTCGGCGTGAACTATGCCAAGGGACTTGCAATGAGCTTAAACAAGCCGCTTATTCCGGTTCATCATTTGCGCAGTCACATTGCGGCAAACTACATTTCACATAAAGAACTTGAGCCGCCGTTTTTGTGCTTACTTGTTTCGGGTGGAAACAGCTTGATTGTGAAGGTTAACTCCTATACCGATTTCGAAATCATCGGCAGAACCCGTGACGATGCCGCGGGTGAGTGCTTTGACAAATCGGCAAGGTCTATGGGACTTGAATATCCCGGCGGTGTTAACTTGGATAAAATCGCAACCGAGCCGGACTTTGAGAAATACCCTATGCCGTGGCCCAAGGTTGACTCGAGTGAGCTTGATTTCAGCTTTTCAGGACTGAAAACTGCTGTCATAAACCTCACCCACAACGCCGAGCAAAAAGGTACGCCTATCGACGTTCCGGTACTTTCAGCCACCGTAAGACGGCGTGTTTGCGATATACTTATCGCCAATACACTAAAGGCCGCCGAAATGACCGGAATGAAAAAAATCGTCATTGCAGGCGGCGTTTCGGCCAACTCAGAATTAAGGCAACGTATGACAGAAGAATGTGAAATTAAGGGGTTCCGGCTTTATTATCCTGAAAAAAAATACTGCGGTGATAATGCCGCAATGGTGGGTGCACAGGCAATTTATGAATACCAAAACGGCAATATCGCCGACAGTATGCTTAACGCCGCCGCAACCTTAAATATAGATTATCTGAAATAAGGAAAGAGATGAATTATGGCAGGAAAGAAAACAATTGAGGCTATTTCGCTTCACAAGAAAAAATACAACTGTGCACAGGCAGTTTTACTGCCTTTTGCCGAAGAATTAGGACTTGACAGAAAAACTGCAATGATGATTTCAGAGGGTTTTGGCGCCGGAATGGGCGGATATAAACTTAAAACCGGTCCCTGCGGTGCACTTTCGGGAGCAATTATGGTTTTGGGACTAAAAAACAGTACGGGTAATTTGGAAGCGCCTGATTCAAAGCTTTCAACCTATGCTAAATGTCACGAAATATGTGAGGCATTTGAAAAGGAAATCGGCTCCTGCAGTTGCTATGAAATCAAGGGCTGCGACACCGGCAAGCCTTTAAAAACCTGCGACGAATGTATTATGACAGGTGCAAAATTAGCCGAGAAAATTAT
>CAJGBX010000122.1 GCA_904501685.1 Clostridiaceae bacterium | reverse complement strand
CTTATGAATTCGCCGCTTGCAGACCGTATAAGACCGCAGGCATTAGAGGATGTTGTGGGTCAAAGGCATATTCTGGCTGAGGGTAAGCCGCTTCGCCGTATCTTAGAATCGGGTACTATTCCGAACCTTATTTTTTACGGTCCCTCGGGTGTCGGCAAGACCACTGTTGCAAGTATTATTGCAAAGCAAAGCAACAAAAGGCTTTATAAATTAAATGCGACTACTGCTTCTACTGCTGATATTCGCGAGATGCTTTCGTCGGCCGAAATGCTCGGCGGAGATGACGGCATTATACTTTATCTCGACGAGATTCAGTATTTCAATAAAAAGCAGCAGCAAACACTGCTTGAAAGTATTGAAAACGGAAACATTACGCTGATTGCTTCAACTACCGAAAATCCTTATTTTTATGTTTACAATGCTATTTTGAGCCGTTCTACCGTTTTTGAGTTTAAATCTTTAAGCTTCGAGGATATTCGTCCGGCTGTGCTCAGAGCTGCAAAAATCATGGGTGACGAGCAGGGTGTTGAGGTTGGCTTTGAAAGTGACGAAACGGTTGACATAATCTCAAAAGGCTGTGGCGGAGACGTCAGAAAGGCACTTAATGCGGTTGAGCTTTGTATTTTGTCGAGCGAACGGAATGACGGCAAAATGACGGTGCTTTCTGAAACAGCGCGGGAACTTACGCAAAAAAGTGCAATGCGTTACGACCGCGAGGGTGATGAGCATTATGATATTGTTTCGGCGTATCAAAAGTCTATGCGAGGCAGTGACCCCGATGCTGCCATTCATTACTTAGCAAGGCTTCTGGAATCGGGTGATTTACCATCGGCATGCAGACGGTTGCTTGTTTGTGCAAATGAGGACGTAGGACTTGCAAATCCGCAAATTATACCTATCGTAAAGGCAGCGGTTGATACAGCGCTTATGGTCGGTCTGCCTGAGGCAAGACTGCCGCTTGCAAATGCGGTTATTTTAGTGGCTATTTCGCCGAAATCGGTTTCGGCTCATGACGCAATTAATGCGGCAATGGCTGACATTCAAAAGGGTAATACAGGTCCCGTTCCGCGGCAGCTGCAAAACAAGCATTTTGACGGTGCCGATGCTGAAATCAAGGGTCAGCACTACCTGTATCCTCATTCCTATCCAAATCACTATGTAAAGCAGCAGTATCTTCCCGATGCGATTAAAAATAATATTTATTACGAATTCGGTGATAATAAAACCGAAGCCGCATATAAAGAATATTGGAAGAAAATCAAGGGCGAATAGCATTGGTGATTGAATTGACTGTGAATTTAAGCAAAAGAATAATAAAATATTGGGATGTTACAGCGGCAATGGTTTTTGCCGCTGTTTTTTCGGCGTTTTGCGTGGTTATTGAGAAAGCTTATTTATTAAAAGCAATAGTGTTTTGTATAATGGTGGCATTTATTTTAGTGCTTTGGCTATGGTATTTTCCGAAAGCCTTCAGGTCCTTGCTGTTGTCGGTCATAAACGGCAGAATATATTTGACTAAGGGTGTGTTTTTCAAGCGGGAATATATTTACCCTAATTTGCAGGTGGTGTATTTTCAAGCCGTTCGATTGCCGATAGCGGCGTTGTTCGGACTTAGACTTTTGGTTTTACGAGGAGCCGGAAGCAGTCTTATATTACCGCTTTTACTTAATCGGCAGCTTGAGGAGTTTGTGCTGAAGGTGACTGAAAATAAAGTATGAGTACAAGTAAAATTACAGTTAAACCGCATTTTTTACATTTAGCAAGGCTCGTGTCTCCGTATTTGACATTTTTGATAATTCCGGCGGCACGCGCACTGTTTTTGTATTTTGCTTATGGAAAGGCATCACTGACCCGCACCTTTGTAGCCGAGGGTATAGCCGTTTTTCTGACGGTTGCCTTGTCAATTTTTAAGCTTCGGCAAATGGAAATTGTATTTTGCGGCAATATCAGTGTCAAAAGAGGCTTGATTTTCAGGGTGAATTACGTTATACCTGAATCGGCCAGCAGAGTGTTGGTGCTTGAAAGAAATCCCTTATTAACGCTCTTCGGTGCAGTAAGGCTTAAAATTTATACCGAGGCAGGCAGTCGTAAGCGTTCAGATGAAAATATTTTAATCAGCCGTAAAACCGCCGAACTGTTGCGAGGGTCGTATAAGACTTTGGGTCAGACGGTTAAAAGCAACACCTTCGGCGAGGTTATAATGTCCGCTGCACTGTCGTCGGTCACAACCGGACTTTTATTGGCATTGCCTGCAATCAAGATAATTATGAGTCTGTTAGGCAAAAGCCTGCCGTCACTGCTGCCGACGGCAAACCCAGAGAACTTAAGCTCGGTTGGTTTTGCGAAATTCGGCAGAGGAATAACACTACTGTTAATTGTAGGGTATATTATATCGTTTTTGGTGTTGCTTTTGCGTAATTTTGGCTTTTTTTCAGTAAGGTCGGGTAATAAAATAATGCTTAGCTCGGGTAAATTACCGAATCGAACGGCATTTTTAGAGGCTGATTCGGTGCACGCAGTAAGAACGGTAACAGCACCCTTAATGCTTTTGGTGAAAAAGTGCGCGGTAAAATTTTCGGTTTGCGGCTACGGTCGGCTAAAGGGTGAAATAGGACTGCTGTTCCCTTGCGTAAGACCGTCGATTGCAAAGGGACTGACCTCGTGGCTGCTGCCTCGATTCAAGTCTGTGGAGTACACAATCAAACCGGATAAAAGGGCGGTAAGACGTATAGTGTGGCTGCCGTTATTTTTGAGTTTTTTGGCGGTGCCGGTTTTGGCGGTGGCGAAATTTAAGTTAAGACCTCTTCAAAATTTTGCGGTATTTGTTTCGGCAGTATTAATAGGGCTCGGTTCTACCCTCTTAGGAATGAGGCTATATGCCTTAAAACGGGGCGGACTATCGGTTGACAGCAGACTTGTTACTGCTAAGGGGACATCGGGATTTTTCGTTGATGAGCTTCAGATACAGTCTCAATCGTTACTGTTTATGCGAATTTCCAGCACACCGTTTGACCGTCGGTTTAATCATTGTACGGTAAAGCTTCGAGCTGTCGGGAAAAACCAAGAGTCGGTTCGGGTTAAATATCTTTTATACAAAAAGGTTGAAAGGGTAAAGAACGAAATTTTATTGTAATCTGATTTGTTGACATAAGGTTGACTGTATGATATAATAACCTCAAACCGACGGCGTTGCCGCTATAAAAGCTATCGCTTTTGGTTTTATGATATAATAACCCCAAACCGACG
>CAJGBX010000121.1 GCA_904501685.1 Clostridiaceae bacterium | reverse complement strand
CTAAGGCGAGGCACTGTATCGGTAGGCTTGTATATTCTTTTGGGTTTGGTAGGCTTGCCTGTCTTTCATTCGTTTCAAGGCGGCTTAGGTGCGCTTATGGGAAGCACCGGAGGGTTCATAATCGGCCTTTTAATTTCGGCGCCGGTTATCGGCTTGCTTAACGGATATAACCAAAAAAGCTTTATGAAAACTGTGGCAGCGCTATCATTAGGACAAATTATTGTTTACATTACAGGTGTTTTATGGTTTTTATTTGTGTACGCAGGTGATAAATCACTTGTAGCAACACTTTTAACAACCGTGGTGCCGTTTTTGCTGACAGATGCCTTGAAGATATTTGCTGTAGCTATAATCTCAAAACGTATTGCAAAATATGTTAAATAACTCTTGCTAAAAGTTTGAATTTGTGTATAATATATGTGAGATTTCTTAAGGCTGATGTATTGCCGAGTATTTAAATAAAGCACAGTGACAATTTAGTGATTATAATACTGGTTCGAACTTGTCGGTTGTGCTTAGGAGGATAAAATGCTAGAACTGAAGAATGTGTCATTTTCGGCAGAGAATGATAGTGGAAGTAAAGATATTATAAAAAATGTAAGCCTTAAAATAAACGAAGGCTTTGTTGCACTTACAGGTCCTAACGGTGGCGGCAAATCTACCTTGGCTAAGTTGATTGCCGGTATTTATCTGCCAACCTCGGGTCAAATTCTTTTCAACGGCAAGGATATAACGAATGCTACTATAACCGAGCGTGCTAAAATGGGTATCAGCTATGCTTTCCAACAGCCGGTACGCTTTAAGGGTATTACCGTTAAGGATTTGGTTACTTTAGCAAGCGGTAAGGATTTGAGCGTCGGTGATGTTTGTAAATATCTTTCCGAGGTCGGTCTGTGTGCCAGAGAGTACGTTGACCGTGAGGTTAACGCCAGTCTTTCGGGCGGCGAATTAAAGCGTATAGAAATTGCAATGGCTATGGCAAGAGGTACTGAGCTAACCGTATTTGACGAGCCGGAGGCAGGTATAGACCTTTGGAGCTTTAGCAATCTTATTACCGTTTTTGAAAAAATGCACGAAAAAATCAACGGAACTATTTTGATTATTTCGCATCAGGAGAGAATTCTTAATATAGCTGACCGTATTATTGTTATTGCCGACGGTAAAATTCGTGAGGACGGTAAAAAGAATGATATTCTTCCGTCGTTACTCAATACCTCGGCGGCTTGCTCGGTTTTGACCGAGAAGCTTTGACACTAGTTTAATTAGGAGAAATAAAATGGCTCTTGACAGTATACAAAAACAACTTTTAGAGCAGGTTGCCGACCTGCACGAGGTACCTACCGGTGCTTATAATATTCGTGCAAACGGTGAATCTGCAGGCAGAAATACAACTGCCAATATTGATATAGTTACCAAAACCGATAAACCGGGAATTGATATTATCATTAAGCCGGGTACTAAGAATGAAAGTGTTCATATTCCGGTGCTTTTGAGTGAATCGGGAATTAAGGAAACTGTTTATAATGATTTCTTTATCGGCGAGGACGCGGATGTTACGATTGTTGCCGGCTGCGGTATTCATAATGATGGAGACTCTGCTTCTGAGCACAGCGGTATTCATACCTTTTTTGTCGGTAAGAACGCTAAATTAAAATATGTCGAAAAGCATTACGGTGACGGTGATGGCAACGGTGAGCGTTTGATGAATCCGACTACTGTCGTTATCGTTGAAGAAGGCGGATATGTTGAAATGGACACTGTTCAGATAAAGGGTGTTGATTCAACATATCGCATTACCAATGCCAAATTAAAGGAAAAGTCAACCTTGATTATTCACGAAAAGATAATGACTCACGGTTCTCAAACCGCTACGACTGATTTTTCTGTTGATTTGGATGGTTTGGATTCAGCCTGCCATGTTGTTTCGCGTTCGGTAGCTAAGGATAATTCAAAGCAGATGTTTATATCGAATATTAACGGAAATAACCGCTGCAGCGGTCACACTGAATGTGATGCCATTGTTATGGATAAGGCTACCGTTGGTGCAGTGCCTAAGGTGAACGCCAATCATGTTGATGCTTCGCTCATACACGAGGCGGCAATCGGAAAAATTGCAGGGGAGCAGTTGATTAAGCTTATGACTTTAGGATTAACTGAAGCCGAGGCTGAGGAGCAGATTGTCAACGGCTTCTTAAGATAGAAAATTTTAGACCTGTTTTTTGGGCATAGCAGTTTTGCTATGCTCATTTTTTGTTGTGTGATGAAGATGTAATTTAAGGGCACAGATGCGGCTTCGTAACTTAATAAAGTCCGCTCTTAATTCGGGAGATTAGCAAATAAAAAAATAATGCATAAAATGATATACTCAGGCAGTGAAAATTGACTGCTTGGGCATTTTTTGTTTTTAACTTAATTTTATTATGTTAAGCATTGAAAAATTTAAGATTTTAACTAAAATACAGCTTTAGCTTAATTTAATTACCTAAAAAAAGAAAAATAATTAAAAATGACTTGCAAAAGGCAATACTTTGTATTAAAATAGAGCGAAAAAGTTATTAATCTAAATTTTAGATGGTTTTGCAGAATGGAGTACGTTTATGAAGAGATACGGCGAGATGACATCAGCTGAGCTTAATAATGAATATGAAAGCATAAAGACTAAATATATGGAGCTTTCCAAAAAGGGCTTGAAGCTTGATATGTCGAGAGGTAAGCCCAGTCCTGACCAGTTGTGTATCAGTAATGAGCTTTTAGGCTTGGTTACTGCAGATAACTTCAAAACTGCAGATGGCACCGATTGCCGAAATTACGGCGGTGTGGACGGTATCGCAGAAATGAAAAAGCTATTCGGTCAGATACTTGAAGTGCCGGCTGATAATGTTATTGTAGGCGGGAATGCCTCGCTTAATATGATGTTCGATACTATCAGTCAGTGTATGACTCACGGTATGGGCGGTGAGCCTTGGATGAAGCAGGGGACAGTTAAGTTTTTGTGTCCTGTTCCGGGTTATGACCGTCATTTCGGTATATGTCAGTATTTTGGAATTGAAATGATAAACGTTCCGATGACTGACGAGGGTCCCGATATGGACATCGTTGAGGAGTTAGTTAAGGATTCTGCCGTTAAGGGTATGTGGTGTGTGCCGAAGTATTCGAATCCTGACGGTATTGTTTATAGCGACGAGGTTGTGCGTCGCCTAGCTAAAATGCAGACTGCAAATGATTTCAGAATATTTTGGGATAATGCTTATGCCGTTCATCCGGTTTTTGGCGAATGT
>CAJGBX010000120.1 GCA_904501685.1 Clostridiaceae bacterium | reverse complement strand
AGGTCGATGGGACATAAAATCGAAAAGATTTTCCCGTCAATTGTGCAGATAAAAACAACTCCCGAAACAGTCCGTCAGCTTAAGGGTATTAAGGTTATGGCTAATGCTACAATGTCATCGAGCCTCGGCGTCAGGACCGGGTACGGTGAGGTGCTCTTTTGCGATTACGGTCTGTCGGGACCGCCTATATTACAGGTTTCACGTCTTGCTGAGGGTGAAAATGCCGTTATTTCACTTGATGTTTTGCCCGACATACCGGAATTGGAAATCAAAAACGAACTTTTGCGCAGGTCAGAAATGTTCGGAAACCGACCGTTAAGTGAGCTGTTTTTGGGCTTTTTAAATAAACGCCTGGGTCAGGTCGTGTTAAAATCGGCAGGACTTGATATAAATTCACCTTGCGGTGAAATTACCGAAAAAACAGCTTTAAAAATATCAGCAATACTAAAAAGTTGGAGCTTTAAGGTTACGGGTACGACCGGCTTTGAAAATGCTCAGGTCACTGCCGGCGGTGCACAGACAACACAGTTTTTCGATTGTTGTATGTCGAAAAAAGCCAAGGGCCTTTTTGCAGTGGGTGAGGTTTTGAATGTTGACGGTGATTGCGGCGGCTTTAATCTTGCGTTTTGTTGGGCAAGTGCTGATGCTGCAGCCAAAGGAATTAAGGAATATTTGGGAAAATGCTGATTGTAAGAAACATAAAAATGCCGCTTGATACAGATTTCGGTAATCTTAAAGCTGAAATCACTAAGACCTTAAGGGTTGATGGTGTAAAATCGGTGCAGCTTTATAAAAAAGCTGTTGATGCCAGGAAAAAAGATAATATTGTTTTCAACTGTGCCGTGATTTTGGAAACCGAAAACGATAAAAAAGTGTTGTCAAGGCTTAAAAACCGTGATGCCGAGGCTTTTTTTGAGCAGCCGTATATTTTCAAAACGGTCAGCGGTCACCATAAGCGTCCGATTGTGGTCGGCTTTGGCCCTTGCGGTATGTTTGCGGCATTAAGCCTCGCTAAGGCAGGACTTAAGCCTATTGTTTTGGAACGAGGACGTGACGTTGATTCGAGAGTTGCCGATGTTAACCGCTTTTTTGAAACCAATGTGTTGGATGAAAATTCAAATATTCAGTTTGGCGAGGGTGGTGCCGGTACCTTTTCGGACGGTAAGCTGAATACCGGAATTAAGGATAAGCGAATCAGGGCAGTGCTTGAGGTTTTTGCCTCTCACGGTGCAGGCGAAAGCATTTTGTATGACGCTAAGCCACATATCGGTACCGACGTTTTGGTGCGTGTGGTAAGGTCGATTCGTGAGGAAATCAAGTCTTTGGGCGGTGAGGTGCTGTTTTGCCACCAATTAACGAAAATCAATACCGCCGACGGCAAGGTCAAATCGGTTACTGCCGAAGCACCCGACGGCGCAAGGGATTTAGAGTGTGACCGTTTGATTTTAAGCATCGGTCACTCGGCAAGGGATACCTTTTTGATGCTGCAGAATATGGGCGTTATTATGGAGCCTAAGCCGTTTGCTGTCGGTGCCAGGATTGAGCATAGTCAGGAGTTGATAAATTCGGCTCAGTACGGTAAATTTTCAGGTCATCCGAATTTAGGTGCCGCTGATTATAAGCTATCAGAAAGAGTCAGTAACGGACGGGGTGTGTTTACCTTTTGTATGTGCCCCGGCGGTGAGGTGGTCAATGCCTCGAGCGAAAACGGTAGAGTCGCCGTAAACGGAATGAGCAATTCGGTCCGTGATGGCAGAAATGCCAACTCGGCAGTGCTGTGCGACGTGCGTGTCGAGGATTATTATAAAGACAATGCACTTGACGGTATGTATTTTCAGCGTGAAATTGAGGAAAAGGCCTTTGCAGTGGGCAAGGGCTTGCCTGTCAGTCAAGCCTTAGGTGATTTTTTGGACTTGGGTGAATCGGGCGAAAGTGTTAAACCGACGGTGAAATCGGGTGTGACGTATGGAAATATAGCTGGGGTGTTACCGCAGTTTGTGGTAGAGTCACTTCGCGAAGGAATTGTTGCCTTTGACCGTAAAATAAGGGGCTTTGCTTCACCGAATGCAATTTTAATTGCGCCCGAAACCCGAAGCTCATCACCGGTGAGAATTTTAAGGAATGAGCAGGGACAGTCTTCAATTAAGGGATTGTATCCCGCCGGCGAAGGCGCAGGCTATGCCGGAGGCATAACCTCGGCGGCGGTGGACGGACTGAAAACTGCCGAAATAATTATAAGCGAGCTAGAGAATTGATATAATAAAAACGCATGATAGTGAATTTCCATAAATCACAGAGTCGTTTTGCCCGTTTAATTGGCGGTAATGTCAGTGGCCAATTGTTTTTTTGAAATATTTTTAAATTTCTTGTTAAATAATAAACAAAGTACTTGAAAAATTTTAAGACTTGGTATAAAATACTATTGCAATTAATATTTAGGAGGTAACTACCAATGGTTAAAGTTGCTATTAACGGATTCGGTCGTATCGGCCGTCTCGCATTTCGTCAGATGTTCGGCGCTGAGGGCTACGATGTAGTAGCTATCAACGACCTCACCAAACCCTCTATGCTTGCTAATCTTCTTAAGTATGATACAGCACAGGGCGGCTACTGCGGTTACATCGGCGAGAATCTTCACACTGTTTCTGCTGATGATGAGGCAGGTACCATCACTGTTGACGGTAAGACTCTTAAGATTTACGCAGAGAAGGACGCTAAGGATCTTCCCTGGGGCGAAATCGGTGTAGATGTTGTTCTTGAGTGTACCGGTTTCTACTGCTCTAAGGAAAAGAGCCAGGCTCACATTGACGCCGGCGCTAAGAAGGTTGTTATTTCTGCTCCTGCAGGCAATGACCTTCCCACTGTTGTTTACAGCGTAAACGAGAACATCCTCACTAAGGATGATACCATCATTTCTGCTGCTTCCTGCACCACCAACTGCTTAGCTCCTATGGCTAAGGCTTTGAACGATTATGCTGCTATCCAGAGCGGTATTATGAGCACTATTCACGCTTACACCGGCGACCAGATGATTCTTGACGGTCCTCACAGAAAGGGTGACCTCCGCCGTGCACGTGCAGGCGCTGCTAACATCGTTCCTAACTCTACCGGCGCTGCAAAGGCTATCGGTCTTGTTATTCCTGAGCTCAACGGTAAGCTTATCGGTTCTGCTCAGCGTGTTCCGGTAACTACCGGTTCTACCACTATCCTTACCGCTGTTGTTAAGGGTACCGATGTAACCAAGGAAGGCATCAATGCCGCTATGAAGGCTGCTGCTTCTGAGTCTTT
>CAJGBX010000119.1 GCA_904501685.1 Clostridiaceae bacterium | reverse complement strand
TCACAGAAATTTCGCATTTTACGTTCTTTAACTATGCAAACAGAGCTACCATGGAAGCTTCAAGTTTTGACGTATTTGTTGCGAATGATACAGCAACTCTTTGGAACGCAAGTAATATTGTTATCGATTATGACATTGCTGACGAAACAGCTAATCATACCGGCACAGTAATTTTTGAGTTCGTGTTTAAAGATGGTAAAAAACCCGTTGGAAAATATATCGGTATAAGATTTAATGATCCCTATAACAGAGGGGATACAATCGCCGCCAACAACGTTTTAATTACTGAAATTGCTGCAGCAGGAAAGGCAGTTCGTTCTATTACTGCAACAGCAGGTGAGGGCGGAACAATTTCTCCGTCAGGAACAAAAACTGTCCAATATGGTTCTAATGTTACCTATGAAATTACACCCAATCCGGGATATATCATTAAAGATGTTTTAGTAGATGGTGAATCGGTAGGTGCTGTAGGCAGTTATACATTTAATAACGTAACCGAAAATTATACTATTGAAGCTACGTTTGTAGGTTCATATACGATTACAACAGCGGGTGGTTATGACAGTGCTGCAGGCGGGGTGTATGCAGATTTGAAATCGGACTATGGCGACAATATATTAGAGGGGAAAACCGTATATGCCAAAAAGAGCGTATATAACAATGAGATAGTTGCTAAGACTGATAGCACCTGGATGAAAATCACAGATGGAAACCCTGCTTCCGCTAATGGAGGAGTTTTCAGTCAAAATACTACTCGTAACGATAGCGGTAATATTATTGATGCATTCAGAAAGTGGTATTTTGACCTTTCTGCAATGACTGAAATCGAACAGATTACATTATTTAATGAGACTAGTTCTACGGATTTGGAACTTTGCGCCTTTGAAATTTATGTATCTGATGACGTAGCATCTCTTTGGCAAGCTGATAATAAGGTTGTTGATTATAGTATAGATATAAATAACGCATCAACAGGCTTTAATATGATTCAGATTGCATTTAACGAAAAGCCTCAAGGTAGGTATTTGGGAATTCATTGGCCACATCCTTGTAACTTTAGAACTAAAAATGGAGAAGATGGCGAAACCACGGACTATGATATTGTGCGTTTGACGGAAATCGCCGCTTTTGGTAAAGAGATATACACCATTACTGCAACAGCAGGTAACGGCGGAACAATTTCTCCTCCGGGCGAAACTTTCGTAAACGGTGGAGAAGATGCAGTTTATACTATAACAGCAAATAACGGATGTTATATTTCTAAATTGTTTGTTGATGGCGTAGAGGAATCTGATGCAGAGGGCAAAACTGAACACACATACACCTTTAGCAATGTTTCGGCTGACCACATAATCAGTGTTGAATTCGTTACTCCATTTAGCTTTACAAACGAGTTTGTAAGTAAAGATGACTTACCAAGTGAGTACACCGACTTACTTAATGAATATGGTGAAAATTTGTTAAGCGGTAAGACACCTTACGGTTATGCTTCAAAATCAGCCAATAATTATGATTATAATTATGTTGATAAATCTGCAGACAATTGGGGTGTACTCACTGACGGTGATGCTACAAAAGAATCCTTTAAAGTTATAGAAGGTAATTGGGGCAACGTATATTTTGAACTTGATAATATCGTTGATTTGAATAAACTTGTATTATTCAATAGTTTCTCTGGTATGAGAGATGGCTTACAAATACAAAATTTTGATGTATTTGTAGGTAATAACCCAGATACATTGTGGGATAAAGGTAACATTGTAGCTTCCTATAACGCTTCGAAAATATCTGCAAATGATTATGCCAAAGTTATTACCTTGGACTTTAATCAGGACGGACTTGCAAAGGGTAAATATTTGGGTATCTGTTGGAAAGCTCCGTATAACTTTGAAACCAGTTCTTCAATTGTTTTGACAGAGATTTTAGCTTTTGGCGAAGAGTGTGCAACGGTTGTGGCTGATGCTGAGGGAAGCGGAACAATTTCTTCTTATGATGCTATCGAGCTTGATTCTGATGTTGAATACGTATTTACTCCCGACAAAGGTTATAAGGTTGTTGATGTTCTCGTTGATTCTGCATCCGTTGGCGCAAGTGAAACTCTTACTGTTAAAAAAGACGTCATTAGCCATAAGGTTGAGGTTGAGTTTGCTATCATAGGAGATACTGATAACAACCACAATCTTGATGATGACGATGTTGTGAATTTAAGAAAAACCTTGCTTGATATCGGGGACTTCTGTGAATATAAGTATGCAAATGTCAACGGTGATAGTGATGTTGATATTCGCGACCTCGTTAGAACTGCTAAGGTTTTGGATGATATGGAATATAATGAAGATATTACCATGTTAGCAAAAGGCCTTGGACTCGATTATTTCGATATTCAGGATGCTCTTGAGCGTGGCGATGATTTGAATAACATCAGCAATGTAAACACAGCAAGAGTTCAGCAGGTTATGCAAAAGGCAATGAAGGGCGAACCTATTACATTGTCTGTTATAGGCGGCTCTATAACAGAGGGCGCTTTTAATTCTACAAATAGCGGTTATGCTTCGGAAGAAGTTAACAAACATTTTGGAAATAAGAGCTATGCCCAATGGGTACAGAAATGGTTTGCTGATAAATTCTACGCTGGAAATACCGAAATGGTTACACTCGTTAACGCAGGTATAGGATCAACAACTTCATTACTTGGTAGTTTCCGTTTAAACTCTATGGTTCTTGATAAAAAACCGGACTTGGTTATTGTTGAATTCTCGGTTAACGATTTCGCAACCATTGCTTTCCGTGATTCGGTTATCTATTTGGGCAACGGTGCATACGAAGCATACGAGTCGATTGTTCGCCGTTGTTTAGAAGCTGATGTAGCAGTAATGCAACTCTTTATGGGTCATACTAAGGAACGTGGCTTGTGGACAGTTCATCGTGTCATAGGTTCTTACTATAACGTACCTATGGTAAGCTTTGAAAACGCAGTATATCCCAACGATTCTTGTATACTAAGCGATAATACAACAAGAGTTTACAAAGATGGAATGCATCCGAACAATGTAGGTCATGCATTCCTTGGAAAGGTGATTTCTAATTATCTTGATAAGATATATGCAAATACCGATGCCAATGCTGATTATACAGCAAGTACTGTTCCTACTGAATGTGTATATGGCGATACCTACGCTAATGCAAAGAATACTATTCTTTATGCCTGCGACAACCAGGATGCCGCAACAGGTTCATTCACTTATAATGCTGAGGAAAGTTCTAAGTGGGGCGGTGCCTATGTTAAAGACGGAACTGCAGAGGGTACCATAACTGCTACTATCCCTGCAGGAGTTAAAAAGGTT
Organism: Clostridiaceae bacterium; assembly: GCA_904501685.1. Taxonomy (GTDB): domain Bacteria; phylum Bacillota; class Clostridia; order Oscillospirales; family Acutalibacteraceae; genus UMGS172. Next base: position 47 of record CAJGBX010000119.1, on the reverse strand, counting down.
TATGTGTTATATGATGTTGAAGCTTCCACAAGTGGTAGCTTCACAAC
>CAJGBX010000118.1 GCA_904501685.1 Clostridiaceae bacterium | reverse complement strand
TTCCAATAAATATCAGCTTCGTTTTCACAAACGTTAAGACCGATAGTGGTGTTTTCTCCCAGCTTTTCAGGAGCAATGAGGTTGTAGCTTTCTGTTTTCATTTTTCATTCGCCTTTCGTTTTGTTTTTTATTAATTTGTTTATTTCATCCCTTAAAGCCAATAGCTTTTCGGGATTTTCGGCTTGAGTTGAAAAATCTACTTTGCCATAGTGCTTTTCAATAAGCTTTAATGTAAAGTCTTTACCGTAAAGCTTTTCTACCAATGATAAAGCACGCATATCATTGATTCCTTCGAAGAACACCTTTTGGCGAATAGATTGAAGAGCGGTACCATCGTCACTGGGATAAACGAAGTAGCTTGTGCCTGGTAAAACACCGTAGCCCTGCGGATTGATTCTCGGGTCAAACAGACCGTTTGACATTATATCGTAATAGTAGTTGTAACCCCAATGTAAAAAACCGTTTATATTGTTATAATACATTTGGATACAAAGCATTCTGTTACGTTCCGAGGAATTGTTAATTAATCGGTTACTTACCGCACCTTGCTGAAGCCCTGTGTAATAGCACCAGAACTTGTCACATCTGCCAATAAAATCACCAATCTTATCATTTGATACTATTGGCATCTCGACTAAGCCGCTTTCGTAAAGGGCATAGTGTGATAAGGCATCACCCAGCATATAACCGTCAAGAAGATCCCTGATTTGCTCTTTTGCTTTTGTATATGCAGGAATATGTTTTTCAAGCGGTTCATCTGAAATATGAATAAGTACCTTACCTGTCAATTTTTCAGATTCAACGAACTTATTAAATTCAGTCAAATACTGTCTTAAAAATTTTACATACTTTTTGTCGCAAGCATCGGTTTTCCAACCGAAAAGCAGCTTTTCTTTACCGTTAACAGTGCCATAAATATTCGGACAATGCTCAGCACCCCACTGTGTGTAAAGATGACTGTGCTCAAAATATTTAATTCCTGCTTTACGGCAAATGTCGATAAACTTTTTAAGCAGAGAAAAATCAAACAAATAGCCATTATTCTGCTTTGTAATCTTAACCAACTGAGCTTTTTTCCGTTCTAGACCGATGCCGGTATCAAGTGGCGGAGTAAAGCAGGGGGTCAAAATCATGTTCATACCGTTTTTTGCGGCAGTTTTGACATAGTTTTCAAAAATTTTGAAAAACTTATCCGAGAACATTTCCACCTTATATGTATCGCAAAGACAGTCACAGTGGAACCAGTTGGTATACATCAGTTTTTGAGGCGGAAGCTTAGCGTCAATTATATTTACGGTTGCGGATACTTTGTCAATGGGCTCACCTTTGAATCTTGTGAAAAACTCAACTGTGATTTCATACTTACCCGGTTTTAAGCATTTGCCGTTTTCGTTAATACAAAACCAAAGCGATTGCCAACTGCTATGTATTTTTATATGGTTGCTTTCATTAGCTTCAACATAATACTTTGCCCAAGGACTTTTTACATCAACAATTTCAGTATTAAGTTTTTTCGGATTAAGAATATCCGGAAACAAACCCGCTTGATACTGTTCTGTAAAAGTGGTGTTGTTGCTTCCTAAGACCGGAACATATCCAACTGTATAAAGATTTAAATCTAAATCAGTTGTAACTCGCATACAAACAGGCACACTTCTTAATTTAGTTTTAGTTCTATATGCCAGCTGGAAATTGAACGGTTCATTTTTCAAGCACGAAAATTCATTGCATTCCTTGCCGCTTAAATCGCTGTCAATGAATACCTTTTCCAATGAATTTAAGAACTTAAATTCCATCGATTATCCCTCACTTTCTTTACTCTATTAATATAAACCATTTTAATGTATTTAGTAAATGCATTAAAATGCTAAAAAATAGGACAAAATCGCTATTATCTATTGACTTAAATTAAGCAAACGTATATAATAAACTTGAAAGGGGATGATCACAACGGAATACTTTTCCAGCTCTGAAAAATCATCTGATGACTTTCTTATTTTAAATAATTGCGGCGAGCAGTATCTTAATGACAGAGATTATAGTACACTACGTCAAAATGGGAGAATTGACTATAGTCTTTATTATATAGCACAAGGCAAAGGCTATTATGAAGATTGCGATACAATAAAGGAAATACCTACAGGCTCAATTTTGTTGTATTCACCTAATGTCCCTCAGCACTATTTTTTCAAAAAACAGGATAGTACAGTTTTGCTGTGGTGCCATTTCACAGGCAAGCTTTGTGAAAAGCTGAATAATATACAAAATGCCACACAGCCAATCACAATTATTAATAAAAAAGAGTTTGAGTATGTTTTTCGCAATATGATTTCGGCTAACAATATAAAAGAGCCACAATATGAAATTGCTACCACAGGTTATATGACCGTTTTGTTATCATTTGTTTTGAAGAACATTAAAAATGACAATTCTAAACTAATAAAATCAAAACACCGTGTTATTGAAGCTGTCATAAACGATATGTATCTGAATTACAGAAATCCTATAGACCTAAATGTTTATGCAGAAAAATGCTGTGTGAGCAAGAGTCGGTTTATGCACATTTTCAAAGAACATACCGGCGTTTCGCCATATCATTTTCAACTGAATATACGCATAGAAAGAGCTATTGAACTATTGCAATTCGGCAACATTTCGGTTAGTGAATGTGCTTTTAATGTCGGTTTTAATGATTGCTCATATTTCTGCCGAATTTTCAAAAAGAAAACCGGTCATACCCCTAAACAATATATGATTGGTATAAAATAGTAAATATATTTGTTTTAATATACCATATAAAAGCATTTGCGGTGCTTAATAAAAAAGTCCGGCTGAATTTAAAATTCAGCCGGACTTTTTTGTTATTATTTTGACTCCAGATACTTTTTGATAGCTAAAAGCGAGGTGTCACTTATATCGTGCTCCATTTTACAGGCGTCTTCGGCGGCAATCTCGCGGTCAACACCGATAGAGGTTAAAAAAGCGGTTAAAATGGTATGACGTTCAAAAATCTTTTCGGCAATTTCCCGGCCTTCCTCGGTCAGGTGCAAAAAGCCGTCACCGTCAACCGTAATGTAGCCGCCCTCCTTTAAAAGACCGACTGCTCTGCTGACGCTGGGCTTTGAATAGCCCATATATTCGCCGACGTCGATCGAACGAACTGCATTACTTTCCTGCGACAGTATAAAAATTGTTTCCAGATACATTTCGCCTGATGCCAACAATCGCATTGCCTTCACCTCACTTACTGATACTGTTATTATAATGAAATAGGTTAGGCGAAACAATCCTGTTTCGCCACAAAATCTTTGATTTTGCAACAAATTTTTAATAAAAATTTGTCCTTTTTCATTGAAATGAGTGTCGCGCAAAATTAAATTGCAATTTAATTTTGCTAAAGCCACTTGAAAAGTGGCTTGTCGAAACG
>CAJGBX010000117.1 GCA_904501685.1 Clostridiaceae bacterium | reverse complement strand
GTTCCGTCTTGGGCAACCGCCAATATACCTGAAACAAAACCTGAGCCGACTGTAAAAGAGCCAACCGTAAAGGAACCGGTAGCTGTTACCACACCTGTCAAAACTGTAAAAACAGAAACACATTCGGCATTCAGCGATGCTTTTTTGGAGCGTTGCCGTATTGCGGTCGAAAAAGCCTCCGAAAATGATGAGCTTTTGTCACGCAAGGCTGAACCTGTTAAGCCGATTACGTTATATGAGCCCGAAAAGGAAACGGTTAAAACACCCTCTTCAACAACCCGCTCGGTTGACGAAATTATAAAAATGCTTCGCGGTGAGTCCGAAACTCCTGCCAAAACGGAAAATTTGGCATCTGCCGAAAGCGTTGAAGCCACAGCTGAAGAGCCGGTTAACACTAAAGACTCAAAAGAAGAATTACCCGCTGACCTTAAGGTTGAGGTTGAGGTGATACCGACCGATTCGGATTCGGATATTATGCACACAACTAAAGCCCGGAATAACGACAGTGATATGCGTGTTTACGGCAAAATCGTTAAGGGTGCAGTTATTCAGCAGACACCCGACGGTGACGTTGAGGGTTCGGAGTTTGTAAAACCCAAGGTAACTCAGGACACCATCATTGCCGATGATAAAACCATTATGTTTGGCGAACTCGGCGATATTATTTCGAAGCGTGCCGAGGCCGATTTTACTGAATATAAACTCACTCACAGTGATGATGAAGAGTTTTATGACGAGGACCACGACGATTACCTTGACGACACACCCTACTACGAAACCGAGCCACGCGAGCTTTCGGATACCGAGGACTATAAAACACTTGACGATGCCGCCAGACTTTTAACCAAGCTTTCTGCAGAAAAGTCGCGCAATAAAATTTTGACTGTATTTTCATTAATTGCTACGGCAATAATGCTTTTGTTCACGGTCACCTTCGGCAAAATGATGCCTTCGTCGAGCTTGAACATAATCAACCTCTTAATTTTAGCCGCAACACTTTTGATTAATCTTGACATTTTCAAGGATTTCAGGCACTTTACAGCTAAACGTTTAGGGTTTGATTCGGCAACAGCACTTACATCAACCGTATTGCTGATACAGTCTGCTGTTTCAAGCTTCGTATTTGACGGCAAGTATGACGGCTTTGCTATAGCCGGTGTAATTTTGCTTGCCGCCAACCGACTTATGCACCTTTTAAAGGCTACACGTATTTTAAACGGACTTACAATTATTGCAAATTCTGACGAAAAACGTTCTGTTGTTTTGGAAAAGGGTAAAACCGCCGGAACTATAAGCTCAGGTGCAATTGACGGTGAGGCTATAGTCCTTTGCGACCGCAAGGCAGTTAATATCAAGAATTACTTAAAGGCCTGCGGCTATTTAAGTCCGATTGATTTAAAAATCACCACACTTGTTATCGTAAGTACCGTAATTTCGATAATTACGCTTTTAGCGGTCGGTCTGCTTTTAAACTTCGGCTTAGGTCTTACCATAGCCTCTGCAATACTTCTTTGCTTCTTCCCTGCTACCGCAGTATTGACCTGTGAGCTGCCTATGTTCCTCGCCTCTAAAAAGGCTCATAGCTACGGTGCAATGCTGGCAGGCTATAAGGGTGCTTATGAACTGAATTTGGCAAATTTGGTTGCAGTCAGCTCCTCTGACCTTTTCCCCGAAGGCTCGGTCAGCCTTTACAATATGAAAACCTTAGGTGAAAACGAAATCGGCAAAACACTTCTGGATGCAGGCGCCGTAGCCGAGGCTGCAAACAGTCCATTGGCAGGTATTTTCAAGTCTATTATCGGTGCTGAGTATAAGTTAAACCGTCCTAAGGTTAATGGCGTTCAGTATGAGGACAAAATGGGTATTTCGGGTTGGATTGGCGAGCGTACAATTCTAATCGGAAACCGAAATCTTATGCAGGGTCACAATGTTACGGTACCGCCTGCTTCGGTTGACCAAAAGATTTTACGCGCTGGCTATTTCCCGGTTTACATTGCAGTTAACAGTGTCCCCTGCTTACTGTTTATCGTAAAATACGATACCGATCCAGAGGTTGCTGAGCATCTGCAAAAGCTTTGCAATACCGGTATGACGGTGGTTGTAGACCCCAAGGACCCCAATACCTCGAGTGCTATGATTTGCGACTATTTCGGTCTGCCGGACGATGCCTTGCGGGTTATGAATCATAACGGCCGTGTTGCATATTCGCATACCTCTGCTTATTCGGAAAGCTGTTCGGCTTTAGCAGCATTCCACAAAAATGTATGTGGATTTTTCTCGGCAGTCACCTCGGCAATCAAGCTTAATACAACCTACCGCATTTTGACTGCAATCTTTACCCTTGCGGCCGTCAGCGGCGGATTATTACTTGTCTGTCTTGCTTTGTCTTCAAATCTAGGCTTGATAAACGGTCTTACCGTAGCCGGTTTCCAGCTTTTATTTGCAGCTATCTCATTCATTATTGCGAAAGTGAGGTCATAAAGCTTGTTTAAGTCCTTAAAAGCCTTTTTCAACAATACCGATATTTATGAAAAGCTTTTAAAGGCTTGTCTTCTTACCGTTGCGCTGATAGTTTACCTGCCTTACAAATTTGCGTCATATTTCTTGATTTTGACGGCAATTATAGGACTTCTTTTCCCTTTTTTCAGAAGCAGTCTTTTAAGGTATAAGGGCTCGGTATTAAGCTTTGCTTTTCTTATACTTACGGCAACTGTGGGCTTAATTAACGGCAATTATCTTGGTGTACGTCGCACCTGCGTTTTTGCCGCGATGCTTGGCATTACGACTGCCGCACGCAGTGTTATGACCAAGAACTTTTTTGAAAAGCTTCTTAATACAATTGTTTTGGGCGGTTGTATTGCCGCTATTCATTCGGTGATTGAGCTTATAATTAACCGAAATGTGCCAAACTACCGAAGTCAAGCCTTTTTCACCAACCCGAACTTTCTCGGAACGGCCTTGACCTTTTGTATTTTGATTTGTGCCTTTAAGGCGGCAACTAAAGCACCAAGGACTGAAGGCTATTACGTAGCCGCACTTGTCTTAGCATTAGGTCTTTACGTTTCGGGAAGCTTAAGCCTTTGGCTGGTTGCCTTCATCGGCATACTTTTAATGCTGATTTTCTTAAAAAATTATAAATTGTTAACTGTATTTTGCTCAATAGCCGCCGTCGGAATTGTCTTGATTTTACTCGTACCCGGTATGATACACCGACTTGATGAGCTTTCGGCAACTATTGACAACCGCTTGCAGATTTGGTCGTTTGCAATTGAGCAATTCAAGACCGCACCCGTCTTCGGTCGAGGTTTTTATACCTATAAATTTTTGTATAACAAGCTGTCCGGCACTCAAGTCATCTACCCTGCCGCAATGTCGCACAGTATGATTTTAGACGGCTTTTTGTGCCACGGTATTGTGGGTATGAGTGTTATCTGTACTGCGGTTACAAGGTTTTATACATCGC
>CAJGBX010000116.1 GCA_904501685.1 Clostridiaceae bacterium | reverse complement strand
TTTTGATGAACTTTTGAAGCTGGAGGACGAGCTAAACGAGGTTACTTTGCGTCTTGAAACCGACCAGAGTGAGGAGCTTGTTATCCGTCAGCACGAGCTTCGCGAAAGATTTGAGCGTTCAGGCGGTCTGACCTTCCGTTCGCGCACAAGATCCGCTTTAATGGGCTTGGGATTTTCGGAAGAAGAGCTACTGCTGACTATTCCGGTCCTTTCAGGCGGTCAGCGGTCAAAAATTGAGTTGTGTAAGCTGCTTTTATCGGCACCTGATGTGATTTTATTGGACGAGCCGACCAATCACCTTGATATTGATGCTATCGAATGGCTTGACGGATATATTAAAACCTGCAAAAAGGCCGTTATCATCATTTCGCACGATAGGTATTTTTTGGATAGGGTTGCCAACCGCATTTTCGAATTGGACAATCATAAGCTTTACACCTGCGACGGCAATTATACCAAGTATTGTGTTGTTAAAGAGGAGCGGAAGCTTACAGTTCAGCGAAATTTTGACAATACGATGCGTGAGGTTTCGCGAATTGAAAAAATCATCGAGCAGCAACGCAGGTGGAATAGAGAAAAGAATATAAAAACTGCCGAAAACAAACAGAAAATGATTGACCGCTTGCTGCGTGACCTTGAGGTGCCGGACAGTGAACGGGAGGGAATGACCCTTTCCTTCAGTGCGGCGGCAAGAAGCGGTGACGAGGTGTTAAAGGGCGAAAATCTTTCGGTTTCGTTTGATGGGAATCGGCTTTACAGTAATGTCAGTATTGATGTCCGCCGAGGTGACCGCGTGTTTATTATAGGTCCTAACGGTTGCGGAAAGACTACGCTTTTAAAACAAATTACAGACAAAACGGCGGTTGAATACGGTGTCGGCGTGTCTATGGGGTATTTTGACCAGCATCAGCGTAATTTAGACCTTAATAAGACAATTTTCGACCAGCTTCGCGAAGATTATCCGTATTTGGGTGATACTGCAATTCGAAGTGCCTTGGCGCTGTTCCTTTTTAAGGGTGATGAGGTTTTTGAAAAAATTGAAACGCTTTCAGGTGGTGAGAGAGCAAGGGTTGCACTTTGCCGACTGATGCTCGCGCACAATAATCTGTTACTGTTGGACGAGCCGACCAATCACCTTGATTTAGAGTCTCGTGAGGTGTTGGAGGAGGCCTTGAGCGGATACGACGGAACGGTTATCTGCGTTTCGCACGACCGTTATCTTATTAACCGCTTGGCGACCTCAGTTTTGTATTTTGAAAACGGTACTGTCAAAAAACTGGATGGAAATTATGATAAATATACCGAGGTTCGAACGGTAGCCGAGGTGCCTAAGGCTGAAAAAAAGGTTTCGGAAAATAAGAATCAGTACCTCCGTAAAAAGGAGGCGGCTAAGGAGCAGCGTCGGCTTAAAACTGCATTTTCCAAGGTTGAACAGGAGATATCCGAGTGCGAGGGTGAGCTTGAACGTGTGGCAAATGAGTTAAGTGACCCCGAAATTTCAGCCGATTATGAAAGGGTGACCGAGCTGTCGGTCTTGGCCCAAGAGCTAAACCAAAGGCTTGAGGAATTGATGGTACAGTGGGTAGATTTAGGGGACAGCTTGGAGGATTCAGAGCAATAAGGAAGGGTTCAAAAATGGCGGATGTTAAAAGTGCCGAAGCACAGCGTCAGCAAAGACGTATAAAAATGACTACCGAGCCGGTTGAAAAGCTTATTTTAAAGCTCGCAATACCGACTATCATCAGTATGCTTATTACCACCTTTTATAATATGGCCGACACATATTTTGTGGGTCAGATAGGTGCAGGGTTGGAGCTTTCGGTACGTCAGCAAATGCAGGAGGCGGCCATTTCGGCCGTCGGCGTAGTTATGTCCTTAATGGCGGTAATTCAAGCCTTCGGCTTCTTTTTCGGTCACGGCTCGGGCAACTATGTTTCAAGAGCCTTGGGTCAAAACAATGTAAAAATGGCTGAAACGGTAGCAACCTCAGGATTCTTTTACTCAGTGATCACCGGTATACTTATAGCGGTGTTGGGTTTAACCTTTGACAATCAGTTGGCGGCGGTTTTGGGCTGTAATCCTGATTTCGAAAAGGAAACCCTGCAGTATATGAATATAATTTTATTGGGTACGCCCTTAAATATGGCATCAATCGTGCTTAATAATCAGATGCGTTTTCAAGGTAACGCCACCTTTGCGGTGGTCGGTATTTCGACGGGCGCAGTCCTTAATATCGCACTTGATGCGTGGTTTGTTTTGGGACTTAAAATGGGTGTTTCGGGTGCCGCTTTAGCTACTGTTATCGGACAAATGGTAAGTTTCTGCTTGCTTTTGATCGGTATTGAAAAAAGCGACTGTATTAAAATACGCCTGAAAAATCTTCGCTTCAGTAGGTTTGCGATTTCGGAAATTTTCAAGGGTGGCTTGCCCTCTTTAGGCCGCCAGGGACTTTCAAGTGTGTCAATTGCCTGCCTTAATAATATGGCTAAGGGCTACGGCACACCGGCAGTTGCTGCTATGTCGGTCGTTTCACGTATAATGCTTTTTGCCGCCTCGACCCTTATCGGCTTCGGTCAAGGCTTTCAGCCGGTTTGCGGCTTTAACTATGGCGCACGGCTTTACGGCAGGGTTAAAAGTGCGTTTTGGTTCTGCGTAAAATGGGCACTTGTGTTTATAATCGGCATTTCTATTCCGGCATTTATATTCTCAAGACAGATTACAGGAATTTTCAGCGAAAGTCAGGATATAGCGGATATCGCATATATTGCAATGCGGTATCAGCTGGTGACCTTCCCTGTAATGGCGTTTGTCGTTATGAGCAATATGATGCTTCAAACAATGGGCAGGGTTATGAGCGCTACAATCCTTGCAATTGCACGAAACGGATTGACCTTTATTCCGGCAATTCTGATTTTGCCCCATATTTTTGAGTTTACGGGTGTTATGTTAGCACAACCGGTTGCAGACATTTTAACCATAATACTGTCGGTGCCGATAACGGTAAAGGTACTGAAGGAGCTTGAAAAAGAGACGAAAACGTAAAATTTGTGAAAAATATAACAAAAAAATTGCGATTTACTATTTACTTAAAGGTAAAAAAGTGTTATTATATATTTGTATGCAGACAGGTTGTATCTTAAAAAGACTACACTTGTTTTGATATAATTTTGTAAAAGTTATTTCACATAAGGAGGAAATTTCCCATGGCAAGAAAAATGAAAACCATGGACGGTAACAATGCCGCTGCTCACGTATCATATGCGTTTACTGAAGTAGCAGGTATTTATCCTATCACACCGTCCAGCCCGATGGCAGACTATGTTGACCAGTGGTCAGCTCAGGGTCTCAAGAACATTTTCGGTACAACCGTTAAGGTTTCCGAAATGCAGTCCGAAGCAGGTGCAGCAGGTACTGTTCACGGTTCCTTGAACGCTGGTGCTCTGACTACCACCTACACCGCATCTCAGGGTCTGTTA
>CAJGBX010000115.1 GCA_904501685.1 Clostridiaceae bacterium | reverse complement strand
TAGCCGTCAGGACCGGAAATTGTAACAACCTTACCGCCTAATTCGGTAATCTTCTTAACGGTACCCCAAGCAACGTTACCAAAGCCGGAAACTGCAAAGGTCTTACCCTTAATATCGTCATTAAAATACTTAAGCATTTCAACTGCATAGTAAACAGCACCGAATCCGGTAGCCTCAGGACGGATAAGCGAACCACCGTAGGAAATACCCTTACCGGTAAGAACACCTGTAAACTCGTTCTGAAGTCTCTTATACTGACCGTAGAGGTAACCTACCTCACGTGCACCTACACCGATATCACCTGCCGGAACGTCGGTATTAGGACCGATGTGCTTGGCCAACTCGGTCATAAAGCTCTGACAGAAGCGCATAACCTCACCGTCGGACTTGCCCTGCGGGTCAAAGTCAGAACCGCCCTTACCGCCGCCCATAGGCAGAGTGGTAAGTGAGTTCTTAAAGGTCTGCTCGAAACCTAAGAATTTCATAATACTCTCGTTTACCGAAGGATGGAAACGAAGACCGCCCTTATAAGGACCGATAGCCGAATTAAACTGTACTCTAAAGCCACGGTTAACCTGTGCCTGACCGTTATCGTCAACCCAGGAAACACGGAATTTAATCAATCTTTCAGGCTCAACCATTCTTTCGATGATTGCAAGCTTTTCATACTCAGGATGTGCCTCAACAACCGGCTCAATAGACTTCAAAACCTCTTCAACGGTCTGATGGAATTCCTTTTCACCGGGGTTACGCTTCTCCATTTCAGCGTAAACCTTATTTAAATATTCGCTTTTAAACATTATGTATTCCTCCTAATGTTTCCAAAATTACTAAAATATTATAAATCAACTTTTCACCACTGTCAACAAAAACTGTTGATTTTGAGTCGTTTTCTGTAAATTTTAAGTGTTTAAAGTATAATAAAAAGCAACGGCGTTGAAATTTGGCACTTTAGTGCCCTAAAACCTAATAAAATTAAGTTTAGTTTCAACAACCGTTGCAAATTTTACTTCAAAATTATCTTTGTTAAGATTTTAACGTATTTTGTTAATATATTTAATCTAATCGGTTTACCAAAGCATATGTATTAACTCAGCTTATTAAATCACTTGAAAAAATCCCTGAGATATTCCTCCATACACTTTGCTATAAGCTCATAGCCTGCCTCATCAGGGTGTGTATTGTCCGGACCGGGCTTTACTCCCCACTTGGTAATTAAATCAGAATCTATGAAGCTGATATTATTAGGATACAAGTCGGTAATTTGCTTAGCAGCCTCTCTGATAACCAAATGTCTGTTAGTACTGCTGCCAGGGGTAATACTATTCATAAGGATGACTTGGGTGTCCTTACCATAAATATTCATTATATTACCAACCAATGCCTTATATGTATCAATATAGTGTTTTTCTTTTTCTTCATCCTTAACCTTAATTGCATCGTTGGTGCCCAAGAAGATATAAACAACGTCAGGATGATATCCTGTATTGAAATTATATTTATAATCACTGTCCGAATCTAAATAATCTCCGTATGCCGAAACATCATCAACAAGAGGATAATGAGTTCTGTTAAAAGCAAGTTCCATACCGGGCTTTAAATTGCCGTAATGAGCATAAAGCTTCGGAAAGTGCTCAATAAAATGATTGCTTTCGCCTGTGCAAAGTGCGATACCGCTAAGTGCCGTAGTGCAATGGTCCCAACCGAGATTTTCGGCAGCCTTATACAAAACGCCGAACTGCGTGATCGAATCACCGACAAACTGAACATAATGTTGCTTATTAGCAGTTCTTGTTAGGCTTTGACCCGTCGGAACAGAAGCAGAGCCAAAGAAGATGTTTTGACCCATCCTGTCATTATACACACGTAGTGTATGCTTGCCTGTTCCCTCACAGGTGATTTTATATTCACCCTTATGAGTTACATATTGTGAATACTCACCGTTATCTATCTTATACTTAAAATAACTGCTTTCAGGGAAATTAAGGGTTATTTCGGTGCCGGTAAAGTCAACCTCAAAATACTTTATATTCCAGCCTCCGACATATGTTTTTTCGTCATCAGCTGCCCCTTGCCAAGTACCGCAATACTTAAACAACTCAATATTATTTGCATATTCCACGACATGTTCAACTCCTTCTAAACTAATATGCTTTAAATCAGTGGTAACCGTAAGGTCTTTACAATGATTTTCAACAAAGTAATTAATTGCATTTTCATAACCGGTTGTATTAGCGGCAACAATACAAATACTTCCGTCAATATATGCTAAAACAAAATCGCCAACCTTAGTAGCTTTCTTTTCATTTAAGATATCCATAGCCTTTTTTGACTGAGGACGGTTTGTTTCGCCGATTAGTATTTCACCTGCGGCATTAACCGGTTCACTGTCTCTGTAAACAGCAAGTGCTTTACCGCCGTTTTGACTTACTGCATCTTTGATTGTTTTACAATAGATATAACCATTGCTCATAGCATCAACATAAATAATAGAAAAGCCCTTTTCAGAAAAGTTTACGGTTTCACCCGCAGGCTTGCTTTCTGTGGTTTTTTTATCATCCTCACATGCGACTAATGAAAAAATAAAGCACAGTATCAAAAGCACTGATAATACTTTTTTCATACATAAACACCTCTGTTGTTTTTTATAAGACAATTATATGATATATGCATTTTTTGTCAATCGAATTTTATTATAAGTTTGTCGCAAAATTAAAGATTTTGTGGCGAAACAGGATTGTTTCGCCTAACCTGTTTCATTATAATTGCTGAACACGGATACTACTCAAGTTCAACCGCACCGGTATATAGCTGATAGTATCTTCCCTTAAGTTTTAGAAGCTCGTCGTGGGTACCACGCTCGATAATCTCGCCTTTCTCAAGTACCATTATCGCATTAGCATTTCTAACCGTTGAAAGTCTATGTGCAATAACAAAGGTAGTTCTGTCCTTCATCAGTCTATCCATACCATGTTCAATATGCCTTTCGGTACGGGTATCAACCGAGCTTGTTGCCTCGTCAAGCACTAAAATCGGAGCCTTAGACAATGCCGCTCGGGCAATGTTCAAAAGCTGCCGCTGACCCTGAGAAAGATTGGCACCGTCACCTTCTATAATAGTGTTATATCCGTCGGAAAGCCTCATTATAAAGCTATGTGCACTCGCAGTTTTTGCGGCGGCAACAACCTCATCATCAGTAGCATCAAGCCGTCCGTAACGGATATTTTCCATAACGGTACCGGTAAAGAGGTGTGTGTCCTGTAAAACCATTGCTATATTCTCACGCAATTTGTCACGGCTATATTCTCTGATATCAACACCGTCAATAGTTATCGTGCCTTCGTTAATATCATAAAAACGGTTAAGCAGGTTTGTAACGGTTGTCTTACCTGCTCCGGTAGAACCGACAAATGCAATCTTTTGACCCGGCTTGGCATAAAGCGAGATGCTCTTCAAAATAACCTTATCGGGATTATAACCAAAGGTGTCATCGTGAAGCTCAACATACCCCTTCATACCCTCTGCGGATTTCG
>CAJGBX010000114.1 GCA_904501685.1 Clostridiaceae bacterium | reverse complement strand
TTTGAACGGAATATTTTATTTAAGCGGAAGTCAACACTCGGATATTGCTATCATAATTGCCTCGGTTTTCGGCGGACTTTTGTCCGGTACCGGCTGTGCAATTACATTTTTAGGTGGCGGAAGCACAGGCGGTACCGATATCATCACCTTTACAATTTGCAAAATATTTAAAAACCTTCATAGCTCGTATGTGTTTTTTGCAGTTGATGCAACGGTTATTGTTATCGGTATGCTGGTAATCAACGACCTTACCGTAACGCTTTTAGGTATTATTACCGCCTTTGTTTCGGCAATGGCAGTTGATAAAATTTTCGTCGGTGGTTCAAAGGCACTTATAGCACAAATTGTCTCGGATAACTGTGAGGAAATCAACCGCCTGATTATAGACCGATTAAAACGCACAACCTCGTTTTTGGATATAACCGGCGGATATTCCGGTAAAAAAAAGCAAATGCTTATGGTATCATTCACTATGCGTCAATATAACGAGCTGAAAAATATAATTAATCAAACCGACAAAAACGCGTTCGTCACTGTTCACCGTGCACACGAAATCAACGGCGAAGGCTGGACCAGGTGAAACACACAATAACACAAGCCTTGCCTGACAAAAGTCAGGCAAGGCTTGTGTTTTAACTTTCCTTTAAAAATCCGCTTTGGTATGCATCCATCAACATACCAAGTGCTTCAATTTGCTCCTTAATCCTTTTACCGGAATCGGTATGTTCAACATCAATTCTTTTTTCCAGAACATCAAAAACAACCGTTGTAGAATGAATATCCTTGTTGCCGGACACTGCATTTTTCAAGCCGTCAAACGGTGTATGTGAAATAATTCTCATTCCGTATGAATTGTAAACCAAGGTGTAGCCTGCAATACCGGTTTTATTTTGATATGCTCTGCAAAAACCGCCGTCAATAACAATCAGCCTGCCATTCGCCTTAACCGGACTTTCACCCAGTTTACTTTGTACCGGAATATGCCCATTAATAATATGACTGTGCAAAGCATCCAAGCCGAACTCATTCAAAATTTTCACGCAAATAGCCTCGTTATCGTAGGCTCTGTAATATGCATTTCTCGGTTCACCGTACGTAGAGCTATCCGAGACCAAAAGGCGCTCAAAGGTGCAGATTCTCTCTCTGCCGAAAAGGGGCGAATGACGTCCGCACCATAAAAACCACATATAATCCTTTGCCTTTAACTGCTCGTCAGAATTATATTTGGAATAATATCCCTTTCGTGTTATCTTTTCAAGTCCGTCCATTAAGGCTCTTCCGTGTAAGAGCTTACCGTCAATCTCCATTTCCATAAAGCTGCCGTCCTCATTGAGCGGAATACAGCCGTGGAACAGAAGATTGTTGTTACATATCTTATAAAGTCCGCCCTTAGCAAAAAGAAACTCCACATGGCGCTGCAGCTTTTCACTGTTATGAAAAGCAATTTTAAGCTGCTCCATTACCTCTTCTTCCTCCTTGGTCAGCCGATAAGGATTCTTAGGGTCAATGGTCGGAAAATCGGTATCCTTCAAGGGATAATCCTTGCCATCAATATTTACGGTACCCCTTTGGTAATCAATCCTATGCAAAAGCATCCGGTTATCCATTTTAAAGGATGGATTCCGCTTTATGATATTGCCCTCTAATTTAAACAGAATAACGGCAATAGCCTTATGCATAGAAGCAACAAGCCTCGGAGAATTGGCCTTATACGGAGAAGCGCCGCTTATTTCTCTGGGCCAAAAACAGGTAACATCCTTGTAACCGTAAACTTGGGAGGCAAACAGTGCCAAAGAACGCAATGATATTCCATAGCCGACCTCAACGGCATCCAGATTACCGTATGTAAATGCATTGTTTAAAGCATTGGCAATACAGGTTCGGCTTCCTGAAGCGGCACCCATCCACAGAATATCATGATTTCCCCATTGAAAATCAACCTTATGGTAAGCCATAAGCTCATCCAAAACGATATCAGGCCTTGCTCCTCTGTCGTAAACATCACCGACAATATGCAAACAATCAACAATAAGCCTTTTAATAGTTTCAGCAAGAGCTATTATGAACGGCTCGGACTGTCCAAGTGTAATAATAGAAGTTAAAATGTTATTCTGATAATCAGTGTGATTTATATCCGACTCATCATATGTAGACAAAAGCTCCTCTAAAATATAGCTGTAATCGTCAGGCAAAGCCTTTCTAACCCTGCTACGTGTGTATTTAGAGGCAACAAGCCTGCAAACCCTAAGCATTCTTAAAAGAACAACTCTGTACCAATCCTGAACGTTTTCCTGAGTTTTAGTCGCAAGCTTAAGCTTTTCCTTAGGATAATAAATAATTGTTGCCAGTTCTTCCCTTTCCTGCTCACTCAAGGTATCACTGAAAAGCTTATCAATTTTTTCCCTTATTACACCGGAGGAGTTGTTGAGTATGTGATGAAATGCCTCGTGCTCGCCGTGAATATCGGAAATAAAATGCTCCGTACCCTTAGGCATATTGAGTATTGCCTTAAGATTTATAATTTCAGCCGCAACCTTAGAAGAATTAGAATAGTATTTAGATAATGCTTCAAGATACAATCGGTTTTTTATAAAATCCTTGTCAGTATACATTATTGCAACCCCCAAAATTGAAATCTAACAATAAAAATGAAGAAAAAGCAATTTTATTTTAAAAAACCACAGTCACCGCACAAATTTGAGCAAAACAACCGCTTATACTAATAGTTTATCATAAAATCCATTAAGAAACAAGAAAAAACAATGTCGAATATAAGCAAATCAAGCAAAAAACAATTGGGGCACACTTTCTTATGAAGTGTGCCCCAATTGTGCTTTTTTATTTTCGTATTATAAAGTTAAAACCAAAACAAGACTTAATTTAAATCACTACTGCTATTGGCAGGTAATAATTCCGTCTTATTCAAACTCAATCTTTTTTCTTTGGACGTCTGATTCGATTCAATTTTTTATTGAGCTTCAGAAGCTCTTCCTTTGTGAATTCGCAGTTCATCATTCCGCCCGCCATTGTCAACAAACGAAGCACGGTAAAGCCGTTCATCATTGCCATCATATCAGATGTGATTTCAAAACCTGCCGCCTTTTGCTTTTCGCCTTTCTTTTTGCCTCCGAGCATCTTACCCATCAGCTTCATAAAAATCATTTTACCGCGGAATGTGCTGATAACCTCGCCCATTTTTGAGTTGAGTGACAAACGTCCATCAATTTCCTTTATATCGAACCAATTGAGAATAGCGCCCTTTTCAACAAGGCGATAAGATTCGTTAAACGTATCAACCTTACGAATCCTTCCTTCGTCACTACAGTTGCCTGCTTTTGCGACTATGGAGCTTTCGCCTACGTTTTTGACATCAAAATAGAAGAAATGATCCTCTGCAGTCTTTTTGCCGATGCTCTCACCGTTCACGAAAAGCTCTACCTCAGGAAGGTTAGAGTAAACGGTCACCTTGGTCACATCCTCAACACGGTCAATATATCTCTTAGAACAAAGGTGAACGAAAGGCTCTGTTTCGGGAGAGACAAGCCAAGCCTTGTACGCATAGAATGAGTCCTTCTTGTACTTT
>CAJGBX010000113.1 GCA_904501685.1 Clostridiaceae bacterium | reverse complement strand
TAATCTGCGGTGTCGATAAAAATGACGGCACCTCTTTGGATATCGGCACACCGGATTATTTAAAGAATTTGACTGCCGATGTTAAGGGTATGAAAATCGGTCTGCCGAAGGAATGTTTTGAGACTAAGGGCTTGGATGCCGAGGTTTCGGAATCGGTAAAATCGGTTGCCAAGGTTTTAGAGGAAAAGGGCGCGATTGTCGAAGAAATCAGCCTGCCGTTCCTTGATTACGTTATCCCGACCTACTATATTATTGCCGCTGCCGAGGCAAGCTCGAACCTTTCACGCTTTGACGGTGTGAAGTACGGCTTCAGAGCGAAGGACTATGACGGATTGGTTGACCTTTACAACGCTACTCGAAGCGAGGGCTTCGGTAACGAGGTCAAGAAAAGAATTTTACTCGGCACCTTCGTGCTTTCAAGCGGATATTACGACGCATACTACCGCAAGGCATTAAAGGTCAAGGCGGTTATTAAGCAGAAGTTTGACGAGATTTTTGAGAAGTATGACCTTATTTTGTGTCCCGTAGCACCGACTACTGCACCGAAAATCGGTGACAGCTTAAGCGACCCGATGCAGATGTATTTAAGCGATATTTTCACCGTATCGGTCAATATCGCAGGTCTGCCGGGATTGTCGGTTCCCTGTGGCTTTGATAAGTCTGGTATGCCTATCGGCGCACAGCTTATAGGTCAGGTTTTGAGTGAGCAAAAGGTATTGAACGCCGGCTACGCTTTCCAAAACGCTACCGATTTCCACAAAAGATATTCGGAGGTGAAGTGAGATGGAATGGGAAATAGTAATGGGTCTTGAGGTCCACGTTGAATTGGCTACCAAGACCAAAATATTCTGCTCCTGCACAACCGAGTTCGGAGGTGCGCCTAACACTCACTGCTGTCCGGTTTGTACCGGTATGCCGGGTACTTTGCCTGTATTGAATAAAAAGGTGCTGGAGTATGCTGTTAAGGCAGGTCTTGCCTTAAACTGCGATATTACCCGCTACAATAAGTTCGACCGTAAGAATTATTTCTACCCCGACCTTCCGAAGGCGTATCAGATTTCGCAGTTGTATTTGCCGTTCGCTAAGAACGGTCACGTTGATTTGGTAACACGCAGCGGCAAGGAAAAAACCGTAAGAATCCACGAAATTCATATGGAAGAGGACGCAGGAAAGCTGGTGCACTCAGCCTTTGGCGAGGCAACCTTCCCTGACTATAACCGTTGCGGTGTTCCGCTGATTGAAATAGTTTCAGAGCCTGATTTCAGAACCTCTGAAGAGGTTATTGCATACCTTGAAAAGCTGAAAACCACCTTTGAATATTTGGGCATTTCCGACTGCAAAATGCAGGAGGGCTCAATGCGTGCCGACGTTAACCTGTCGGTCCGTCCTAAGGGCAGTGAGGAGTTCGGCACACGTACCGAGATGAAGAACATCAACTCGTTCAAGGCTATCGAGCGAGCTATCGCTTTTGAGTCGGCAAGACAGATTGAGGCTATCGAAAACGGTGAAAAAATCGTTCAGGAAACCCGCCGTTGGGACGATAATAAGGGCAAGACCTTTGCAATGCTTTCAAAGGAAAATGCACAGGATTACCGCTATTTCCCCGAGCCGGACATTCCGCCGATTTCTATTAATGATGACACTATCAAGGAATATCTTGACGCTATGCCCGAGTTTGCTTCTGATAAGGTGAAGCGTTATGAGGCTGAGTTTGGAATAGCTAAGGCCGATGCTGAAATTATCGCAGGCTCTAAGTACCTTGCAAGGCTGTTCGAGGATACAGTGGCTATTTGCAAGGATGCTAAAGAAGTAAAGTACTGGATTATGAGCCAGATTATGTACTTTATGAACGAAAAGGGCGTTCAGCCGGAGGATATTACTCTGTCGGCTGAGCAGTTTGCACAGTTTGTAAAAATCGTACTTGCCGACCGTATCAATAAGCAAACCGGTAAGGTTGTATTTGAGGAAATGTTCTTTTCAAAGGGCGAGTTTGACCTCGAAAAGTATATTAAGGACAACAACCTCGAGCAGGTTGACGATACCGAGGCTATACGTGAGGCAGTGCTGGTTGTTTTCGCTAATAATCCCAACACAGTCGAGCAGTATAAGGCA
The DNA here is from genome assembly GCA_904501685.1 of Clostridiaceae bacterium. Classification (GTDB taxonomy): domain Bacteria; phylum Bacillota; class Clostridia; order Oscillospirales; family Acutalibacteraceae; genus UMGS172. The sequence continues at coordinate 1,532 of CAJGBX010000113.1, read as the reverse complement.
GGTCAAACAAAGGTTGTCGGATTCTTTGTCGGTCAGGTTATGAAGCAATTAAGAGGCAAGGCAAAGCCCGATACAGTTAACAGAGTAGTAGCTGAAGAATTGGCTAAATTATAAAAGGAGGAACAGGAATGGAATTTTTAAATATTGAAAAACGCGTTGATACCACCGAAATTGCATATGTGATTGACGGTTTTAAGAACGGTACCATTAAGGACGGCGACAAGGTCACCGTTAAGGGTACTATCCACAGAATTAAGGAAATGAGCGGCTTTGCGTTTGTTATTATCCGTACTGCACGTCAGCAGTTCCAGTGCATTTGGGAAGAGGGCAAGTCGGCTATTTCGGTAAAGGATTTCTCGGTTGAGGAGTGTGTTGTTATCGACGGTACTCTTATTGCCGAGGAACGTAGCCGTTTGGGCTTTGATATCCGTATTGACAATATGACACGTATCTCCGGTAAGGCAGAAATTCCGCCGGTTGAAATCGGTAACGACCGCAAAATGGAAAAATTAAACCTTGCAACACTGCTTGACAACCGTATTGTGTCGTTGCGCAATCCTAAAATCCGTGCAATTTTGAAGATTGCCGACGGCGTACAGTATGCCTTCCGCAGTTTTTTGAGAGAGGAAGGCTTTACCGAGTTTGTTCCGCCGAAAATGGTTGAATCGGGCGCTGAGGGCGGTGCCGATATGTTCGAGGTTGACTATTTCGGCAACAAGGCTTATCTTAATCAGAGTCCGCAGATGTATAAGCAGATTATGGTTGGCGTATTTCAAAAGGTTTACACTGTCGGCCCTGTTTTCCGTGCCGAAAAGTACAGCACCAACCGTCATATAAACGAGTTCCAGGGTCTTGACCTTGAAATGGGCTTTATTAATTCGTTTGAGGATTTGATGGAGCTTGAGGCAAGAATGTTCAAGTATATGTTCAAGGTGTTAAACGAGCAGTATGCTCCTGAGCTTGAGATGTACTTGGGTAAGGATGCAAGATTACCCGAGCTTACCACATTCCCAAAAATCAAGTTTATGGATGCAAAGCAGCTGTTTGCCGACCATCATCCCGGCGAGCAGGGCAAGCGTGCTTTGTTAGAGCCTGACTTTGCTCCCGAGGAGGAAAAGTGGCTCGGCGAGTATTTCTTGAAGGAATACAATTCGCCTATCGTTTTCGTAACACATTATCCGACCGTAAAGCGTCCGTTCTATGCTATGGAGGACCCTCAGGACCCGAAGTTTACCTTAAGCTTCGATATGCTGCTTAACGGTTTGGAGGTTACCACCGGCGGTCAGCGTATCCACGATTACGAGGAGCAGGTCGCGAAGATGAAGAAACGCGGTATGGATACAAATGAGTTTGAGGATTACCTCACTATGCATAAGTACGGTATGCCTCCTCACGGCGGTATGGGTCTTGGACTCGAGAGAATTGTTCAGAATATTTTAGGTCTTGACAATATTAAGCAGGCAACCGCCTTCCCCCGTGACAGAGACAGATTGCGTCCGTAATTAACATTAAATATTTAAAAAAGAGGAAAC
>CAJGBX010000112.1 GCA_904501685.1 Clostridiaceae bacterium | reverse complement strand
TTAGTCATTGTTATGACCTCCTTTTCAAATTTGTCGGCGCTGTGTAAAAAACTGTATCTCTCTAACGCCGACAAAGAAAAACAGTTGTGGTTTTGGCTTTTATGTAATCCGGTCTTTTACAATGATTGTTGAAACACAGAGTGTTTCAACAAAACCGAGAAACTCGGTTTTGTAATCAATCAAATATTCCATAATTTGATTGATTTGCAACATCATTGCAAGGGCTATTGACAAATTTCTTAAAGGAAATTAGCACCAAATCAACGATTTGGTGCTAAAACAACAGCTGCTGTTGTTTTAGCTTTCAATAGCCATTATAAAGCCATAATTTAAGACCTTATTATTTTGCTATGCAATTTTATTAGTTCCAATAGCTTGCAAAAGCAGCCTTAGCACTGTTGCCGGTGTTGTCATACTGGATAGCTTCAGCAACAATGTCGAGGTTGAACTCGGTAGGTATGTTGTCAACAGTAAATTCTGTAGGAACATTAACATTACCGAACAGAGTCGAAGTCTCACCAACAGCAAGCTTTGCATCCTTGTAGTAAACAAGAGTAAGGGTTTTTGCAGTAGCATCAGTAGTGATAGTGTCAAAAGACCAATCAGTGCTTACGTTGCCAAGGATATTTCTGAAATCATAACCGGTGCCAAGAACTGCCTGCCACTTGTCATAATCAGTCAAAGTAACCTTAACACGTACCCACATATCATACTGACCGTCATTACGAACGGTAGGATCCTTATGCAAAACATCACCGGGGGCAATGTTATTGTAGGTGTTAGCTGCGACCTCGGTATCGCTAACCTTACCGTTCTCATTAGCTTCGTGCTCGAAAAGATCAAGCTTGAAATCGGGTTTCTGGGTTTGGCTATCGGTAGATACCTTAAAGATATTTTCTACTTTATCGTCGGCTGTGAACCAAGCCAAAGTACCCATGGAGATAATGGCAATAAGGCAGATTGCGAGAGCTGCAACAAATACCTTTTTCTTCGTCATCTTCATATCATTATCCTCCTTTCCTCAAAGTTTATATTTCAAACTCGTGCCTATTGGAATTCCGTCTGCATATACGCACGAATAGGAAATCAAAGTTATTCGGGCTTCTTATTGTCCATTTCAGCCTTGAGACGTTCAAGCTCAGCTTTCAGTCTTTCATTTTCTTCGGCAGTGGCATCAATCTCACTCTGCATGGCGGTAGCTTCGGGGGTTTCATCTTCTTTTTTCTTTTTGCCGATCATATCGGGTAGGAAAACCGCAAGAATTAAGATAATACCAACACCAATAGTGATATACATACCGGGAGGGTTCTGAATAAAGTCAGATACATAGCCGAGCTTCGGAATAGAGAACTTCGGCACACCGATAACATTATTAAAATGTACAGGATCCTGATCTTCAATGTCGTTGGCATCACCCTTGGTATAGAGGTGTTTGTTTTCAGCATCGACACGCACAACGCGGTGAGTACCTACCACCAAGTCCTCATTTACAAGGAAAGTGATAACATCGCCCTCTTTGATTGATGCAGGGTCAACCTCTTTGACATAAATCAAATCGCCAACACCGTATTGAGGCTCCATAGAGGGTGAAATGATGTTAAAACAGCGGAACCCAATCAATCGGGAACCCATTAGAAATACGGCACAAAGAACCATTAACACCACAAAAGCGGTGGATACGATATTCCAAATCTTTTTAAGTGTCGTCATACTAGTAACTCTCCTTACGTTGCCTTTTTCGGCAATCAAAACCCACATCCGCAGATATAGGCTTTGATTGCCGCCTATCCCACAAGAGTAGGGGATAGGACAGCGCGAGGTAAAAAATGAGCGATGACAAAATACATTTAATTACCACGCCCACTACAGAGGAGACCTCTGTTGTAAGTAAATTAATTTTTCATAAAATGAAACTAGTAATAACCATAATCTTTTGTCCTTGATGAACCTAGTGATTATGCTCGGAACTATCGGTTCAGTCGTCGGTTCCTGCCATACTGCAAAGGGCAAAGACAAAAAAACTTACAATGGCACCTATGACAACGCCGATAATAAACTGTAACATTTGGACATCAACTACTTTCTACAAAAGGGGGTTTATACTTGCTCTGTTTCAGCACTTTGTACTGTATCGGATGAGGACTCTTCTGCCAAGGGTACTGCAGCTGCGGGCGTCTGTCCGCTTTCGAGCTGTGCTTTCAAAGCCTTTAACTCTTCCAACATCTTTGCATTTTCCAGTCTCTCGGCTTCAATTTTATCTCTCTCGGCCTGCATTTCTTCCATCTGTTCTTTTTTATATCTTCTAAAAAGGTTGAAGAATTTTACACCTTCAAAAACAATTATCAGCATAAACGGTGTGAAGATGCACACAAAATATCCAGGTGTAGTCTTCAAAAAATTAAAGAAGGTGCCAAGACCGGGGATGTTACCTTGATATTTACCCAATACATAAGGATAGGTGACGATTGTTTCATCATCTGTATCGGTAGTAGTACCATAGGTGATAAAGCCGGGATTACCTTCGGCATCGGTTGTAACTTTACGGATTTTATGGGTAATGGTTTCACCGAAACTGTCGGTATCCTGCGACATAAAGGTGATAATATCGCCCTCTTTGAGAGTTAATGGATTAACCTCTTTTACAAAAATCAATGAGCCTGCATTAAAGTCAGTAGCTGCCATTGAATCAGTATTGACAATATACATTTTAAAGCCGAAAAGGCTGCGATCGTTACGGTTAAAGGTGGTGCAGGAAATAACGGTAAAAATCATCATCATTACAGCAAGCAACACCATCAGCCATACAAATGTTGCTTTCAATATATTCAGAGCTTTTTTCATATTTAAGAATCACTCTCCTTTGAATTTTTAAAGTATTGCTTGACCGAAGCATAGATTACACGGAATACATGTTCTAAATAGTTGTCGTTATTGGGCATCTGGTTGTTATGTACCTTTACTGCAAAATCAAGCATTACATTTAATATGTGGTTGAGAATCATCCATACATTTGCTTCGATTTTATAGGCATCTTTAAACTTTTCAATAAGGGGAGCAAATCTCTTTTTATGTGTTTCGGCAGAAAGTTTCGAGAAATACGGCGAGTAGTAATACCGAACATAAGTCAGACATTTATCGCGGTTGCCGAGCAAAAATTTCCACACAGCCGTAAAGTATAAGCGGCAGCGTGTTTCATATTCCATAGAGTGCACATACATAATTTCTACGTGCTGCATTGTTGTTACAAAGAGTTCTTCGTCCAGAGTGTCAAATGTTTTAGAGAACATATCCTCTTTGTCTTTGAAACAACGGTAGATATATGCTTCGTTAATAGATGTTGCGAGACCGATTTGTTTGGTTGAGGCTTTATCAAGCCCTTCGTTGGCAATGACATGGATAGTACCGCCAATTAATCTCCGACGGATTTCATCCTGTTTCATTTTTGCTAACTCCTTTCTTATTGTAAATGTTTACTACATTTCTTTCCAAAATAATGCAAACGTCGAGCGTTTGCGCCGGAATTTACACATTGATATTTCTGAAATTTTGCACTATATAATCTATGTATTATTTATTTTTTTATGATTCTTGAAGAGGTGCTACATTTACAATGCTTTCTTTACTGCATAATTTACATTTAATTGGCAGGTTTTT
>CAJGBX010000111.1 GCA_904501685.1 Clostridiaceae bacterium | reverse complement strand
ATAATGTTTTCGGGCGCAACGAAAAGCTCAAGCTCCGCATTGCCGAATCTGCATTCAAGCAAGCCCTTGTCGAAATACTGCTTTACGTTATAATCCGCTAAGTCGATATTACCGAAGCGTACACTGCCGAGGGCTTTTATTCCGCCGTCGCCGTGCGTACCGACGGTAAACTTCCAGAAATCGCATTTTGAGATATGGATAAGAAGACCGTTTTCGTCGTTATCAAACACGACGCCGAGGTCGCCGTTGCCGCTCATTGCGCCTGCAGGAATTTTATAAAGTATACCTTCATCGTTTTTATTGACGGGTTTTGACGTAATTTCATTAAAATATGTATCCATATTTATCACCAACCTTTGTTATTATAATCACTTTATTTTCTCAAATCAAGAGAAATAACGAAATACTGCAAAAAAATTGCGCGGTTTTTCGACCGGCTGAGCATAAATCCTATACGGTTCAACCGTGCGTGTTTATGTTACGCAATGCGCATAACAGGAAATGATGACTTTGCAAAGCAATAACACTCACGAGGTCACAAAACGTGAGATAAAACAACAAGTATATCAGAAATAATTCATCTATCATATCACGGCTGCTGTTGCTCCGCTTTTGTTGATAAACGCCGCGGTTTTCGTGCTTCGGTGCAATAATGGATACATCACTATGATAAAAAAATAACATTAATAAACATCAATAAATTATAAACGAGCAAATGATAAACCTATAATCAGTAAAAGAATTTTCAAATTGTATTTTTATTAACCGATATTTATTGAATAATATATATTTTTTTGATATACTTATTGTAAATCCATAATAAAGGAGCTTACAATATGAAAGACATCACTTTAGTTATTATGGCTGCGGGCATGGGCAGCAGATACGGTGGCCTCAAGCAAATGGACCCTATCGGACCAAACGGCGAAATTATACTTGATTATTCTGTATACGATGCTATAGAGGCAGGTTTTGACAAGGTTATCTTTGTTATCAAGCATGAAATTGAAGAAGATTTTAAAAAGACTATGCAGGGCAAGTATGAAGATAAAATCAAAATCGGATATGCTTATCAGGATATAAACAATCTGCCTGACGGTTACAGTGTACCTGAGGGAAGAAAAAAGCCTTGGGGTACAGGTCATGCTGTACTCTCTTGCTATGGTATGGTTGACGGACCTTTTGCAGTTATCAACGCCGATGACTATTACGGCAAGGAAACTTTCAGACTTATCTACAATGAGCTAAAAAACAACAAGAGTGAAAACGAATTCTGTATGGCAGGATTCAAGATTGAAAACACCTTAACAGAAAACGGTCATGTCGCAAGAGGTATATGTCAGACTGATGCTGAGGGTTATCTCACAGATATTGTTGAAAGAACCAAAATTGCGCTCAGAGACGGCAAAATTATGTTTACCGAAGATGACGAAGAAAGTTGGACAGAGCTTGCAAAAGGCAGCACCGTATCAATGAACTGTTGGGGATTCAGCGGTATGATGATGACAGAACTGAAAAACCGTTTCGCTGCTTTTCTGGATAAAAACGAAGACAATATGCTCAAGTGTGAATACTTCCTGCCCTTTGTTGTTGATGACCTGCTGAAAGAAGGCAAAATAAGTGTAAAGGTTATGGATACCACAGAAAAGTGGTACGGTGTTACATATAAAGAAGATAAGCAGGCAGTAGCAGATGCTATCAGGCAGAAGATGATCGACGGCATTTATCCTCAAAAATTGTGGTGATTACAAATAATTAAATCACCTCTGTTTGAAGACACAGGAAAAATTTGCAAAAACCTTAACGAAGGAGATAACAATGGCAAATTCATTTGAAATCAAAGGCTCTGAGTTTTACCTTAACGGCAAGCCATTCAAGATTTATTCGGGAGCAATACATTACTTTCGTACCCTCCCCGAATATTGGGAAGACAGATTATTAAAATTGAAACTTGCAGGTTTTAACACTGTCGAAACCTATGTTTGCTGGAATCTTCATGAACCTGAAAAGGGCGTTTTTGATTTCAGCGGTATGCTTGATATCGTTAGGTTTATTGAAACAGCACATAAGCTCGGCTTATACGCAATAGTAAGACCCGGTCCGTATATTTGTGCAGAATGGGACTTTGGCGGTTTTCCTGCCTGGCTTTTAAAGGATAAAAATATTGAGCTCCGCTGCAACAATGAAACCTACCTCGGTCACGTAAGAGATTACTTTGAAAAACTGTTTTCGATTCTTAACCCTTTGTTTATCACAAACGGCGGAAATATTATCGCTATGCAGATTGAGAATGAATACGGCAGTTACTCCAACGACAAAAAGTATCTTCGTGCACTTTCCGATATGTATGATGAACTTGGTGTGGATATATTGAAATTCACTTCTGACGGAACATGGTGTAATATGCTTTCAGGCGGAACGACAGACGGTATTTTACCTACTCTCAACTTCGGTTCACGTGCTTCAACTGCTTTCAATGCCTTAAAACCTTACGGTGAAATACCGAAAATGTGTATGGAGTTCTGGTGCGGTTGGTTTGACCACTGGGGTGAAAAGCATCACACAAGGAAAGCTGACAATTTAATTCCCGAGCTTGAAGAGTTCCTTAACCAAGGCGCTTCCTTCAATATGTATATGTTCCTTGGCGGAACTAACTTTGGTTTTACTGCAGGTGCAAATCACCAGAAGGTCTATGAACCTACGGTTACAAGCTATGATTATTGTGCTCCCTTAACCGAATGGGGCGATTATACCGATACATATCACAAGATAAGACAACTGCTTTGTGAAAAACAGAATATTCCTATGGTTGAGTTGCCTGCACCGCCTGTAATGCAGAATATCGGCACGGTAAAACTCACAGAGTCCGCAGATTTGTTCGATAATCTTGATAATATCGCGCAGAAACATTATTCGCCGCTTCCGAGAAGCATGGAAGCCTACGGACAAAATTTCGGTCTGATTTATTACTCTACAAAGCTTAAAGGCAATTACGATGCAGGATTTCTTTCAATTGATGATGTGCACGATTATGCACACGTTTATTTTGAAAAGAAAAAAATTGCAACAATAAACAGATGCAAGGAAAAATCCCTGTTCAATAAAATCAAACTGAAAAAACGGCTATTCGTTAAGGGCACGAAGTCCGAAAGCGAAATAGGTGTCCTTGTTGAGGGAATGGGCAGAGTAAACTACGGCAAAAAGCTTTATGACCGCAAAGGTATTTCCAATATCCGCTACGCCAATCAGGTGTTAACCGATTTTAACGTTTACACAATACCCTTAGATAATCTTGAAAAGCTTAAGTTCAAGAATATTAAAACCGAAAGTAAAAACGGGCCGATATTCCTGAAAGGTAAATTCAAAGCGGGTAACGGCGAATGCTTTGTTGATATGAACGGCTTTACAAAGGGCTATGTTTTTGTCAACGGATTCAACCTCGGCAGATATTGGAATATCGGTCCGCAAAAAGCTTTGTATCTGCCCGAAGCAATTCTTAAGGATGAAAACGAGATTATAATTTTTGAAATTGAAAAATATAAAACACCTGAAGTTGCCATCGTTCCGAAGCCGATGCTCGGATAACAATTAAAAATTTTTGAGGTAAGTGCATGTCAGCTATAAAAGATGTTAAAATTTTATCCTCTCTTGAAAAAATCTATGACAATGATAAAATGCCGATCTGCGAATATAAAGGCTTT
>CAJGBX010000110.1 GCA_904501685.1 Clostridiaceae bacterium | reverse complement strand
GGTTACTTCTACATCAAAATTGGAGCTGCGAAGCTTTAGAGCAGAACGAAAGCTTGAACCCTTTAGCTCGGTGCCGCAAAGCTTTAAGGAAAGTACGTAGCCTGAGCTTGAGCGGTTAATATCGGTAATCCATTCGTCAGTGTCATCGGTAAATTCTATTTTTTGCTCCTTAAAGGCTGACTTGAAATCCTCTTTCGTGATAGTGACCTCGCTTAAGTATTTGGGGTTTAAAAGGTCTCCGGCCGATTCAACCGGCTGTAAATAAGGATAGCTGCCGCCCCAAAGCAATTCTGCCGATTCGGTCTTGCCGCCCGAAATACTGTGACAGCAGGCAAGTATTACCTTACCCTGATAGGTGATTTTTTTGCCTGTAACCGAGTCAACCGCCGCCGAAATTTTATCGTTGTATTTTTGATAATTTTCGCCAAAGCGTTCCTTGGCCTCCTCGACCGATAAAAAGGCTTGGTCCTTCGCACTTGTGTCGGTCACGTCATATTCTTCCCCTTTTCGGTGCTCTTTTTTATACATAGCATAGGTATAGGCTACAACTGCCTGCGCCTTTAAGGCTTCAATTTCATACTCAGCTGCCATTTCGGCCGAAACAACACCGATAACGTAATCCCTAATTGGCATTTCTGAAATCTTGTCCGTTTTAACGTCAAGCACGCGTAATTTTTCAGATGACTGACTGCCGGAATTTGATTCGGTAGGCGGTAGCGTCGGCAGAACTGTTTGCTTCATCGAAATTAACGGCAAAAGCACCATAGCCAAAAACAGTATTATAATCGCAATTGTGTATATCCCTTTCATATTAAGTCCTTTCTCTTTTTAAACTTATTGTTAAATTGATTGACAAATGATGTGTTTTGGAATAAAATCAAAGTGTTAATTGTTTTAATATATGCGATAATTTTTCGTATAATTACTGTATATGAATTTCGGAGAGTGTATAATGAAGCTGAAATATACCACTAAGGTGTTTATCGTGGTTAATTTGATAACCGTTTTGCTGAGAACTATGGAGATTGTCTTTTTGACCGAAAGCGGCACTGCGTTTTTAAAGGAAGGCTTTGCCGTTCTAAACATAATAATAACGGCGATTACAATATTAGCCTTGACGGCGTTATATTTTAACGCATTTTTAGCAGTTCGTCAGCCCGAGAAAATAAACTGCACCGGCGTGCCGTCGGCGGTTGCCTTGGCAATATCAGGCAGCCTTTATTTGATTGGCGGTGCATTATCGCTTGTTTTAAAGCCCTACGGCTGGAGGTTGATTGCGGTAATGTCGGCACTTGTGGTTGCGGCAACCGTTTCGTTTATGAGCTCAGCCTTAAATAAAAAGCCGATTTCAAAGGTATGGTCGTTGGCGTTTATTGCCTATTGGATAGCCGAGTTTGTTGAGAGCTATCTGTTTTATACCGAGCGTCCTTTACGTGTGCGTACGGTTTATGAAACGGCGGCACTTTGCTTTATAATACTGTTTTCGGTAACCTTCGGTAAGGCGGTAAGCGGTGTAAAGCCTAAAAAAAGCTTTCGTAATATATACCCGTTGGGGTTGACGGCAACATCACTTTGTATTGTGTCGGTTGTGCCTGAAATGTTGGCATCAATCTTCGGCAAGGGGCAAAATGTGACCGAATCGGCAGTTATGCCGGTTGCTTTAGCCGCCGCTGCGGTGTTTATCGGATTTTTCACTATAAATACCTTTAAAAAGTCCAATACAATTCATCCTAAAAGAAAAAAACGTCTTGAATCAGTACATCTGTCAGAACCGACTGCTTAAAATAAAATTCTTGACATAGGTACTTTTAACAGTTATAATATTTAATTGATATAATTTGAAAGGTGATAACTATAATGAAGGCTGTACTTTTAACTTCAGAGGGTCTCAAGGCTTTACAGAATGAGCTTGAAAACCTCAAAACGGTTACCCGTAACGAAATTGCTGAAAAAATTAAGATTGCACGCGGATTCGGTGATCTTTCCGAAAATAGCGAATATGATGAGGCAAAAAATGAGCAGGCTAAAATTGAGGCACGTATTGTCGAATTAGAGGCTATGCTTAAAAATGCTCAGGTAATTGACGATATGGATATTGCTGAGGGTACTGTTACTATTGGAAGTACTGTTAAGCTTTATGATGCGGAATTTGATGAGGAAATTGTTTATACTATCGTCGGCTCGGCTGAGTCCGACCCGTTGGAGTATAAAATTTCCGATGAGTCTCCTATCGGTGCGGCCATTATCGGCCATGTAGCAGGTGAGGAGGTTACCGTCACTTGTGAGGCCGGTCATTTGAAGTTTAAAATCATCGAGGTTTCGAGATAACCGTTTTTAAAGGGATGAAAACAATGGAAAATAATAATACACCTGCAGTACAGCAGGATTTGAATGAAATATTACGTGTCCGCCGTGATAAGCTTGCCGAGCTGCAGGCCAACGGTAAGGATCCTTTTGTAATTACCAAGTATGATGCAACCAATCATAGCATGGAAATTAAGAATGCTTTTGATTCGTTTGAGGGTAAGACCGTTTCGGTTGCCGGACGTATGATGTCGAAGCGCATTATGGGTAAGGCATCCTTTTGCAATGTGCAGGATATAGAGGGTACAATTCAGGCTTATGTAGCAAGGGATATTATCGGTGAAGACCCTTATAAGGATTTTAAGAAAATGGATATCGGCGATATCGTCGGTATTAAGGGTGAAGTTTTCAAAACCAAAACCGGCGAAATCAGTATTCATGCTACCGAGGTCACGCTTCTTTCTAAGAGCCTGCAGGTATTGCCTGAAAAGTTCCACGGCTTAACCAATACCGATATGCGTTACCGTCAGCGTTATGTTGACTTGATTATGAATCAGGATGTTAAGGATACCTTTGTTAAGCGTACCAAAATCATCCGTTCAATCCGTAATTATTTGGATAACCTCGGCTTTTTAGAGGTTGAAACTCCAATGTTGGTTTCCAATGCCGGCGGCGCTGCTGCCCGTCCGTTTGAGACTCATTTTAATGCTTTGGATGAGGATGTAAAGCTTAGAATTTCACTTGAGCTTTATCTGAAGAGACTTATCGTAGGCGGACTTGAGAGGGTTTACGAAATCGGACGTGTTTTCCGTAATGAGGGACTTGATACCCGTCATAACCCTGAATTTACGCTAATGGAGCTGTATCAGGCTTATACAGATTACCACGGTATGATGGACTTGACAGAAAATCTTTTCCGCCATTTGGCAAATGAGGTTTGCGGTACCGAGACTATTCCCTACGGTGAGCATATGATTGATTTTTCTAAGCCGTTTGAACGTATTACAATGCTTGATGCGGTTAAGAAGTATGCAGGGGTTGACTTTACTGTGATTAAGACTGATGAAGAGGCTAAGGCCTTGGCTGACAGTAAGGACCTGCATTATGAGGATCGCCATACTAAGGGTGATATTCTCAATTTGTTCTTTGAGGAATTTGTTGAGCATAACCTTATTCAGCCCACCTTTGTTATGGACCATCCGGTTGAGATTTCTCCGTTAACCAAACGCAAGCCCGAAAATCCTGATTATGTTGAACGTTTTGAGCTGTTCTGTAACGGATGGGAAATGTGCAACGCTTATTCGGAGCTTAACGACCCGATTGACCAGCGTCACCGCTTTGAGGAGCAGGAGAAAATGTTTGCCGCCGGTGATGAGGAGGCAAATCATACTGATGAGGACTTCCTTAATGCTTTGGAGCACGGTATGCCCCCGACAGGTGGTATCGGATACGGCATTGACAGACTTACAATGTTGCTCACCAATTCGCCCGCCATCCGCGATGTCATTCTGTTCCC
>CAJGBX010000109.1 GCA_904501685.1 Clostridiaceae bacterium | reverse complement strand
CTGGTGTACCGGTTGTTCTGCCAAGGGCATGGCCGGGCAGCTAAGTGCGGATTGGATAAACGCTGAAAGCATCTAAGCGTGAAGCCAACCTCAAGATAAGATATCCCATAACGAAAGTTAGTAAGGTCCCCGGAAGACTACCGGGTTGATAGGCTGCAAGTGTAAGCGTGGTGACACGTTGAGCTAGGCAGTACTAATAGACCGAGGGCTTGACCTTTTACCTCTTTTGCAGCATTTCTTGTTCAGTTTTGAAGGTGTGTTCGAAATTTATTTTGTTTATCACTCCGGTCGAATAAGACCGGAGTTTTGTTTTTATTATAAATTGTTATGTGAACCATAATATTTTCGATCCTATAAAAATCTTATTGACAAAAATGGCATTCTTTTATAAAATTAAAAGGTATGGAAGTGGGTGTTTTACTTGAAGCATATATTTGTCATTAATCCGGCGGCAGGCGGTAGGGATGCTACCGAATATGTTAAGTCTGCAGTTAAAAGCCTGGATATAGATTACGAGATATATTGCACTAAAAATCCCGGAGATGCTACCGAGTTTGTCAGATCACTTAACGGTGACGGTGAACACTACCGTATTTATGCCTGTGGTGGTGACGGCACATTTAATGAGGTGGCCTCGGGTGCTGTGGGCAGTAATAATATTGCCGTCTCGGTTTTTCCTTGCGGAAGCGGTAATGATTACATAAAATATTATGGTGGTGTTGAGGATTTTAGGGATCTCGAAAGTCTGATTGACGGTGTTGAAACTCCGGTTGATGCTATGAGTGTTAACGGGAAATATGCAATTAATTTTGTGCATTTCGGTTTTGATTCTGCGTGCTTGATGACAATGCTTAAGGTTCGCCGTAAGTGGTTTATCGGTGGCAAAAACGCTTATACTACCGGTATTATTACAGCACTTATCAACGGTATGAAGCATCGTTGCAGAGTGATAGTTGACGGTGAGCAGATAGGTGCCGATAAAATGCTTCTGTGTACTGTAGGAAACGGTAAATTTGTTGGTGGTAAGTATAAATGTGCTCCTTTGTCGGACAATGCTGACGGTCTTCTTGAGATTTGTCATGTTAATACATTATCCCGTCTTCGGTTAGTAACCCTTATCAGTGCCTATGAGAAGGGTACACATCTTGTTGATGAACGCTTTAAAAAATACATAAATTACCGCAGAGGTTATAAGGTAGAGATTGAGTCTTTGACCGGTAAGGATATGCATTTTTCTATTGATGGCGAGCTGAATTATGCTTCGAGGTTTACTGTTGAAATTCTGCCAGGGAGTTTGAAATTTATTGTTCCGAAGAAACTTGCCGATAAGTTAAATATAAAAAGAGGTGTAGCTCTTGCTGATTAAAATTGCAGTAGTTTTGGCTGTTTTAGTTGAGACACTTTTGTGCCTATTTACAGATATTGTCGGCGGTTTGAGTGACTTTTGGATTCCTATTGCTTTATTTTTGGGGTTAACCGTTGTAATTTTAATAGCTTATCTTCTTGTGTTGTTTATCATTTCATTGTTTATCAATCAAAACAAGCCTTGTGAAAGCCCGAGTAGATTCTTTTTGGTTAATGTCTATTTGATTATAGAACTTGTATTAACTGTTTTAAGAGCTAAAATCAATTATTGCGGTGTGGATAAAATACCGACTGACCGAAAATTTTTGCTTGTTTCTAATCATCGTTCAATGGTTGATGCGATAATTATGGTTGATTTAGTTAAGAATTTTCCTGTTTCATTTATATCGAAGCCGGAAAATTTTAAGTTGCCGTTCATTGGTCCTGTGATGCATAAATGTATGTATCTTGCGATTGACCGAGAAAACCCTCGTAATGCTATGAGAACAATACATAGAGCAACCGATTTTGTAAAAAATGACATCGCTTCGGTAATGGTTTATCCTGAGGGTACACGTAGTAAAACCTGTGAGCTGCTTGAGTTTAAGGACGGAGTCTTTTATATAGCTAAAAAAGCTAAATGTCCGGTGGTTGTGGTTACTACCGATAATGCAGATATGGTCTTTAAAAATTTTCCGTTTAAATCTACTAAGGTAAATGTCGATGTGCTTGCGGTTATTGAGCCTGAGAGCTTTGAGGATAAAACCACACATCAAATCAGTGATGAAGTCCGCAGTATGATGTTGGAGCGTTTAGGTAAATAATTAAAACCTATCAATCGTTTGATTGATAGGTTTTATATTTTACTTATTTAAATCTTTGAGTCTTGGATTAGTCTTATCTTTATCTGAAAGCAGTATTTCAAAGTTTTGGTCAATAGGCCATTCAATGCCGACATCAGGGTCGTTCCACATCAATCCGCCTTCATCGTTTGGATGATAGAAATCGTCAACCTTGTAAACGAATTCGGCTTCATCCGACAATACAACAAATCCGTGTGCGAAGCCTTTTGGAATAAAAAACTGACGTTTATTTTCGGCACTCAGAATAACACCCTCGTATTTTCCGTAAGTGGGACTGTTGGGCCTTAAATCGACAGCAACATCATAAACCTCGCCTGAAATGACACGGACTAATTTAGACTGCGGAAACTGCTTTTGAAAATGTAAGCCTCTTAAAACACCTTTTTTGGATTTTGATTGGTTATCCTGAACAAAGGTAACGTCAATTCCACCCTCAGAGAAGTCGTTATATTGATAGGTCTCCATAAAATATCCACGGTCGTCACCAAAAACTGTAGGCTCAACTATAATTACACCTTCAATTGAGGTCTTTAAAAAATTAAACTTACCCATAATTATTTATCCTTGTACATCTTTTCGTAGTATTTTTGGTATTCACCGCTAGTGACGTTCTTTACCCAGTCTTGATTGTCAAGATACCACTTTAAGGTCTTTTTAATACCAACCTCAAAGCAGGTTTCAGGGTACCAGCCGAGGTCGTTTTTAATTTTCTCAGGGTCGATACCGTATCTGCGGTCGTGACCTTTGCGGTCGGTAACATACTTAATCATATGCTCACCGACAGTCTCATCAACATTTTCTTTGATATATTCAATAATGGTTTTAACGATAAATATGTTAGGACGTTCATTGTGTCCGCCGACGTTATAAACCTCTCCGTCAACTCCGTCACGGATAACCATATCTATAGCTTTACAGTGGTCATCAACATATAACCAGTCTCTAACCTGCATACCGTCACCGTATACCGGCAAATCCTTATGAAGAAGAGTGTTGTTCATAATCAACGGAATCAACTTTTCAGGGAACTGATAGGGACCGTAGTTATTTGAGCAGCGTGTGATGTTGATAGGCAATTTATATGTATCATGGTATGCCTTAACGAACATATCGGAGGCTGCCTTTGAGGATGAATACGGAGAATGCGGGCAAAGGGGGGTTGTTTCGGTAAAGTAGCCGGTCTCTCCTAAGGAACCGTAAACCTCATCAGTTGAAACCTGATGGAACTTTACACCTTCGCGGTATTGATCGTCACCGGTTTGCCAAGCAGCCTTTGCAATATTTAAAAGATTAACAGTACCTAAAACGTTAGTATTTACGAAAATATCAGGGTCGCTGATACTACGGTCAACATGGCTTTCAGCAGCAAAATTGACAACGTAATCAACTGTATTTTCGTCGAATATCTTTTGAATTGCTTCTTTATCACGGATATCTGCCTGAACAAATGTATAATTAGGGTTATTTTCAACCGATTTTAAGTTTTCTAGATTTCCGGCATAGGTAAGACTGTCAACGTTAATGATTTTGACATCGTTATACTTACCAAGCATATAAATAATAAAGTTAGAACCGATAAATCCGGCACCGCCGGTAACGAGATAGGTTTTCATAAAAACT
>CAJGBX010000108.1 GCA_904501685.1 Clostridiaceae bacterium | reverse complement strand
GCTGTCCGACACTCAAGTCATCTACCCTGCCGCAATGTCGCACAGTATGATTTTAGACGGCTTTTTGTGCCACGGTATTGTGGGTATGAGTGTTATCTGTACTGCGGTTACAAGGTTTTATACATCGCTTTTCAAAACCCGCAAGCAGTTAAAAGAAAAACGTCAGGACCGTTCGGTTTCAAGCTTTATTTTAGCTGTCGGCATAGCAGTTTCACTTTACGGACTTATGGATACCACCTTTGTTTGGGTGCAAACTGGTATGATACTTCTGCTTTTCACTGCCGGATTGGGTATTGAGGATAAAGCGGCTGAAAATTGATATTGAATTATAAAAATGCCTTGGCAGTAGTTACTGCCAAGGCATTTTTATTTATATTATTCTTAAAAAACTATCTGCAATAGTTTTCAATATAGCCGTTAATTGCCTTATCGACAATCCTTTTGGCATCTTCGGCTCCGCAAGCCTCGTTAACCTCGGTTGCAAATTCCTTACCCTCAAGCTCCTTATAAATCCTGAAGAAATGGCTCATCTCCTGGAAGATGTGCTTCGGAATCTGACTGATATCGGTGTACTCATTATAGGTTGGGTCACTGAACGGAATGGCAATAATCTTATCGTCATAATGACCGTTGTCCATCATAGTAATCATACCGATAGGATAGCAACGTACTGTTGTCATAGGATTAAGTCTCTGTGAGCAAAGCACGAGCACATCCAACGGGTCACCGTCATCAGCATAGGTACGGGGAATAAAGCCGTAATTTGCCGGATAGTGGGTCGCTGTATAAAGAATACGGTCGAGCATAAGCACACCGGTTTCCTTGTCCAACTCATACTTACATTTACTGCCCTTTTCAATTTCAATTACGACCATAAAATCGTCATTATTAATTCTTTTTGGGCTGATATCATGCCAAATGTTCATTATTTTCTCCTTTAATTATTCCATAACCTTCAGCTTGATTCTGCATTTTTTTCGCGGAAGCAGGCTGCCGAAAATTTTTTATCCTCTTCAATTTGCTGTTTTAAATCCTCAAGACCGTCAAAGCGTTGTTCCTCTCTCAGATACTGCAGCAGCTTAACCTTAACCGTTTTGCCATAAATATCACCGTCAAAGTCGATTATATGTGTTTCACTTAACGGCTTTTCGAGTAAAAAGGTCGGTCTTATACCGATATTGGTAACCGCCGCATAATCCTTACCGTCAACCGTTACCGAGGATGCATAAACGCCGAATTTGGGTTCGACTAAATTCTCATCCAACGGAATATTAACGGTCGGAAGCTCCATAAGTCTTCCTCGCTTTTCACCGTGGACGACCTCGTTTGTGAATGAAAATTCATATCCCAAAAGCCTGTTTGCAAGCGAAATATCACCTGATTTTATAAGCTCACGTATAAGAGACGACGAAACTGTTTGACCCGAAACCTCAAATGACGGCACCGTAACCGATTCGGCACTGTTTTTGCGGCAGTAATCACTTAAGGTCAAAGCGTCACCCTCTCCCTTATATCCGAAACGGTAGTTAAATCCGCAGCAAACCGCCTTAACATCGTATTTCTTGAAAAGCAAATCCAAAAACTCGGTCGGTGACATGGTATGCACTTCGTCATAATCGAGAACATATATATCCTTAAAGCCTATTTCCTTTAAGCGGCTGAATTTTTCCTCTTCCGTTAAAAGCATCGGCACAGGCTGTCCCGTTATCCGTCTTTTAGGCGGCTCGGAAAAGGTAACCGCAACCGGTGTCAACTCCTTAAAGCTTAATGCTGCATTCAACACCGCCATATGACCTCTGTGCAATCCGTCAAAGGTTCCTAAAGCCACCGCAACACCGTTACCAAACAAATTTACCGCCCCCTTTTTTAAAGCACTACTGACAAGTTGTGCTTAATTATTCCTTAACAACACATTTTGTGGTAAGCTCCCTTGCCTCGGATTTATATTCCGAAAGTCCTAAAAACTCACCGTCAGAATACATTCTAAACAGCTCACCGTCGGTTGCATCGTCAAAAAAACGCAGACGGTCAACGCTTAAGGCCGCGCCGTTCATAAATCTCACCGCTTGAGTCGGTGCAATTGTAACACTTCTGAACTGAGGCACCGCCATATCGGGTGAGAGTAAACACCCTTTAGGGTCAGCCTCGATTTGTTCTAAGCTACGGCAACGGTCAATTGAAAATCCTGCCGCATCGGTCCGCCTTAATGACGAAACGGCGGCACCACAGCCCAAAAATTTACCGATATCATCAGCTAACGAACGGATATATGTTCCTTTTGAACAGTGCACCTCAACCGTAAAATCGTTGCCTTGGCGGCTTATAAGCTTTAATTCGTGAATGGTGACAGTCCTCGGCTCACGCTTGACCTCCTTGCCCTGACGGGCAAGGTCATAAAGTCTCACACCGTTGACCTGAATGGCCGAATACATCGGCGGAAGCTGGTCGTAGGTGCAATTAAAGTGCTCCAAGGCTCGGGACAACTGCTCATCGGTGACATTAACCTCGCTTGTAGCCGTAGTCTGGCCTGTAATATCAAGTGAATCGGTGGTTATACCTAAACGGATACCTGCGATATACCGCTTATCCGCCTCAATTACATATGAGGCAAGCCTTGTCGCTCTGCCAATCAGAATCGGCAAAACACCGGTAGCTAACGGGTCAAGTGTTCCGGTATGACCGACACGCTTGGTGCCATATATACGGCGTAGAACCGCCGCCGCCTTAAAGGAGGTGTAGCCGGTCGGCTTATCAACCAAAATAAGTCCGTTTTTAATCATAATCAGCCCTCTAAGACCTCTGTGATTTTAGCCTTCAGCTGTGTCTTGACTTCCTCTAAACTGCAACCAAATTCACAGCCTGCGGCTCTTATATGACCGCCGCCGCCAAAATCACTTGCAATAGCCGAAGCATCATACGGTTCAAATGTGCGAAGCGAAACCTTCCACCTGCCGTCGGACTTTTCTCTGACGGTTACGCCGATACTGACACCCTCAATTGTACGTGACATTGCAGCGATCCCGTCCATATCACTTGAATCGCAGCCGGTTTCCCTTATCATTTCCTGCGTAACCGTAACAATGGCACATCTGCCGTCACAAATATACTCAATACCGTTCAGTACCTGCCGTTCCATCTCAATTCTGGCCTGGCTTTTAACCTCGAACATAACACGGTTAATCTCATTATAATCAGCACCTGCCGCCATCAGCTCAGCCGCATAAATATGGGTTCTTGGTGTAGTATTGGAAAATTTAAAACAACCGGTATCAGTAGCAAGACCGGTATAAAGGCAGGTTGCAATAAAGGGTGTTATCTTAACGCCTAATTCTTTGATTACGTTATAAACACACTCGGTCGCAGCGGCACTGTCACCCTCTAAGTACAAATTCTCGGCAAAACCTGTATTTGTAGCATGGTGGTCAATAGAAAGCAGTACGCTTTCAGCGTATTTTTCCTTTAGAGAGCCTAACAGCTTTTGGTCGGCAACGTCAACCGAAATTACGGTTTCAACCTCAAACTCCTCATTCCCCTCAACGGTTAAATATCGGAATTTTTCGGGAATTTCGTCACTGCAGATAACATTAGCTTTTTTGCCTAGGCTTCTCAACGCCGAACAAAGACCGAAGCCTGAGCCTAAGGTATCACCGTCGGGATGAGAGTGAGTCAAAATCAAATATTTATCATTTTTATTTAAAATTTCAGCAGTCTGCTTTACCGAAACAAGCTTACTCATTGCCGTCACCGTTTTCCTCTGTCGGCATTTCAGGGAATGAGTCGATAATTTTGGAAATATGAGCACTGTGCTCAATCGAATTATCGGCAATAAAGCGTAATTCCGGGGTTTTACGAAGCTTTAACCTCATTCCAAGCTCACGTCGAATATACCCTGCAGCATTCTTAAG
>CAJGBX010000107.1 GCA_904501685.1 Clostridiaceae bacterium | reverse complement strand
GTGAAATTTTAAAGGCACGGTAGATTTGTTCCAGAAGCATAACGCGTGCCACCTGATGGGGAAAGGTCATTTTAGACATCGAAAGTTTGAAATCGGCTTTTGATTTCACCTTATCTGAAAGTCCATACGAGCCACCAATAACAAAGCAGACACTACCCTGCCCCGACACGCCTAAATGATTAAGCTTTTCGGACAACTCCTCGCTGGATAGCTGCCTCCCCTCAATACACATCGGAATGACATATGCGCCGTTGGGTATTGCGGCAAGAATTTTTTGTGCCTCTGTGTCAAGCGCCGAAGTGATTTGAGCATTGCTCGGATTATCAGGTAGTCTTGCGGCATCAATTTCAACCGATTTCAAGGTGCAAAGGGTGGTCAGCCGCTTTTCATATTCTTTAACGGCATCTCTTAGGTACTGCTCCTTCAGTTTACCAACCGTAATCAATGTTATTTTCAGCATAAATTACCTCTAAAATATAATTGCCTTACCGCATTTAGGCGGTGCTATATATAATGAATAGTCCGAATCCTCAACCATACCCTTATCCATTAAAGCGGCACGTGCGGTACTTCGCGCAATTTCGGGCTTATTGTTTTCACGGCTTAAATGCCCTAAAATAATTCTGGTCAGGCCGCTTTCGACTAATTTCGACAGCTCTGCCGACGCACTGACATTAGAAAGGTGACCCTTATCACTTAAAATTCTTGTTTTCAGGTGCGGTGGATACGACCCCTTTTGAAGCATTGCAACATCGTGATTAGACTCAAAAAGCAGTGCCTCACAACCGGTTAAGGCTGAATGCACCTCGGCCGAAACATACCCTAAATCGGTACAAACGGCACATCTTTTACCGTCCGGCAAATGAATAACATATCCGCTTGAGCCTTCGCAATCGTGACTTGTGGCAAAACGCTCAACCGATAATTCTCCAACCGAAATCGGTGCTTCAATGATATGCAAAGAGTCCTCGATTTCGGGAACCGCATTAATTAAGGCCGCCGCTGTAGTAACCGAGGCAAACACCGGCACCTTATATTTTTTTGTGAACACACGAAGTCCCTGAATATGGTCAATATGCTCGTGCGTTATGAAAATACCACGCAGTGCACTAGGGTCTACGGCAGCTGCCGACAAGCCGTCAACAATACCCTTACAGCTGATGCCCGCATCTACCAATATTCCGTCTGTTTTATGTCCTATATAGGTACAGTTACCCGAGCTGCTGCTCGCAATCGGCAAAATTCGACTCATACATTCTCCTTAAAAGCTACTCAAAAAACAAATTTTAACAAAATCTCAACAATAACCACAACAACCGACGAGGAAATTGCAACCAAAAACAGGTTACCGCTAATATAGGCAGTGACAAGACCGACTATAAAAGCCGCGGCGCCCGACCAAACACTGTCGGTAGCTGATATCACTGCAGGAAATGTCATAACCGCCAAGGTCACATAAGGAACGTAGTATAAAAACGACCGTATAAACCGACTTTTTATAGGCTTACGCAACAAGGTCAGCGGTAAGACACGGATTGCATAGGTTACCGCAAACGCTACCAATATGTAAATTATCATTTTAGGCATCGGCTACATCCTCGCTTTCATCCTTGATCGGGAAAAGCAACGCCGCCGCCGAGGAAATAATAACAGTTAACAGTAAAATTCTTGTACTTTCGGGAATTTTATTTACAAGCGGCAAGATTCCTGCCGAAAGGCTTAACAAAAACGAGACGGCAATAATTCCCAAAACAAGCTTGTTGCGTCGACCTTCGGGAATAATGCAGGCCAAAAACATTCCGTAAAGGCTGACACCCAAGGCACTTACGACCATTCCCGGCAAAACACTGCCCACAGCAACACCAAGGGCGGTACCGATTGACCAACAGGGCACCGCAACCGACATCATACCGAAATAATAAGCCGGCAAAACCCTTTCGGGACGTGTGAGAGAAGCACCAAACATCTCGTCGGTAACAGCAACGCCTATAGCCATACGCTGAGGCAGTCTCGCCTCATCAGACAGCTTCTGACTTAACGCGCAGGACATCAAAAGATAGCGTGAGTTAGCCACAAGCTCCATTAAAGCAACCTCTAAAAACGAGGCACCTGAGGCTATAAGAGTAAACAACGCATATTCACCTGCCGAGGCATTAAGCAAAAGACTTGCAAAAGCAGCCTCTAACACCGAAAGACCTGCCCTTTTCGCCGAAATTCCCAAGGAAAAGGAAACGGCAAAATAGCCTAAGCCTATCGGGATGCCCATTTTCATACCGTTTAAAAAGACTCTTTTTTTCTCCATTAAGCTTTGAGCCTCCAAAATTCATACTCATCACATATTACCACATTAATCACTAAAATTCAAGGTGGACAATGGTAATTTTGATGCTCAGACATACTGTAAATGTTAAATTTATGTATATAATGTTAAATTTTTAACCAAAGCCCTGAAAATACGATTTTTATGCTTGACGGGGTTGCTTTTTTCTTGTATAATGTTAACTGTAGAAAGTTGGCTTTTTATGGAATAATTCATTGTGGCTCAACTTCAAACTCTACTCACAAATTTATATTTGTGCGAACAAACTTGCAGTAGTACTGAGGCAAGTTTAGGACAAAATATATTACAGTACAGAACGGAGAAATTATGATGACAAAGAATCCTACAGTTTTAAAATGGCTTGAGGAAATGAAGGCTCTTCTTACTCCTGACGAGGTAGTATGGATTGACGGCTCGGCTGAACAGACCGCTGAGCTTCGCAAGCTCGCAGTTGAAACCGGCGAACTGATTAAGCTTAATCAGGAGCTTTTGCCCGACTGCTATCTTCACAGAACCAAGCAAAACGACGTTGCCCGTGTTGAAGACAGAACCTTTATCTGCTCTAAGTTGAAGGAAAACGCAGGTCCTACCAACAACTGGTGCGACCCCGATGAAATGTACAAAAAACTTTATGACATTGCCCGCGGTTCTTACAAGGGCAAGACAATGTATATCATCCCCTATTCTATGGGACCGATTGGCTCTCCCTTGGCTAAGATTGGTATTGAGGTGACCGATTCGGTATACGTTGTACTCAATATGCTCATTATGACCCGAGTAAGCCCCAAGGTTATGGAGGTTTTAGGTGACAGTAACGATTGGGTACGCTGCTTGCACTCTCGCTGCGATATCGATCCTGAAAAGAGATATATCTGCCAGTTCCCCGAGGACAACACCATTATTTCGGTTAACTCAGGCTACGGCGGTAACGTACTTCTCGGTAAGAAGTGCTTTGCGCTCCGTATCGCTTCTTATCAGGGCTGGAAGGAAGGCTGGATGGCTGAGCATATGCTCATCTTAGGACTTGAGAATCCTAAGGGCGAGGTTAAGTATATCGCCGCCGCTTTCCCGTCTGCTTGCGGTAAGACCAACCTTGCTATGCTTATTCCGCCTGAGTACCTCAGAAAGAAAGGCTACAAGATTTGGACTGTAGGTGACGATATTTCCTGGATGCGTATAGGACCCGATGGCAGACTTTATGCTATCAACCCCGAAAACGGCTTCTTCGGTGTTGCACCGGGAACCAATGAGAAGTCTAACTTCAACGCTCTTGCTTCTACTAAGAAGGGCACCATTTTCACCAACGTTGCACACGACCTTTCCAACAACACCGTATGGTGGGAGGGCTTAAATAAGGATTTACCGCAGAATGCAGACGATTGGACCGGCAAGACTTGGGATGCTTCCAAGTTCGACAAGGCCGACAAATCGACCTGTGCTGCTCATCCTAACTCTCGCTTCACTGCTCCTGCTGAGAACTGCCCCTGCATTTCTGAGGAGTTTGATAAGGGTGCCGGCGTTCCGATTTCTGCAATTGTATTCGGCGGACGCCGTGCAAAGTGCACTCCGCTTGTATACCAGTCGAAGGATTGGGAGAACGGTGTATTCATCGGCTCTGCAATGGCTTCTGAGACTACTGCCGCAGCTGCAGGTGCAGTCGGTGTAGTCCGCCGTGACCCGATGGCTATGCTTCCGTTCTGCGGATATCATATGGCTGACTACTTCCAGCACTGGCTCGATATGGGTGAAAAGTTGGGAGACAAGGCACCTAAGATTTTCAACGTTAACTGGTTCCGTACCGATGACGACGGCAACTTCCTGTGGCCCGGATTCGGCGACAATATGAGAGTTCTTAACTGGATTATTGACCGTTGCGAAGGCAAGGCAGATGCTACCGAGACTGCTATCGGTTATGTACCG
>CAJGBX010000106.1 GCA_904501685.1 Clostridiaceae bacterium | reverse complement strand
TTGCTTTGGTTACGGTAATGGTCTTGGGATTTTTTCTGATTTCCGGAAATACTTTGACTGTTCAGGCTGAAGATCTTGTCCTTAGCGGAGCGGACAAGTATGATATTACTGAGCTGAGTTCCGGAAGGGTTGTTTACACCGCTACAAGTGAGGGTATTTTGGAGTTGAATGCCCCTGTTGAAGCAGAGGATGATACCTACATCGAAGCTGTTTTGAAAAAAGGCGAAAACTTTGATATGGCCAATCTACGGTATGGTTTTTGTCTTGCTAATATCAATGTAAACATTGTTAGTGATAAAAATGGTGTTCGGGCACAGATGACAAACTGGTCTTTCTACCGTAATTATACCTTGACTGATGCACAGGTCGCTGCATTTGAGGGAGAAGGACTTCGTTTTGCCGCAGCTCGTGTTGACGGCGTATACAAAATGTATATTGAAAATAACGGCAAAATGATCTGTATTGCGTCTGAAGCCGGAACGGATAAGGCAACAGCAGCGTATAATTTGAAACTAAGATGCTATGCGACTGCGGCAGGCGCAGAATATAGTGGTATTAAATGGTTTGTGGGTGAAGATGCTGTTCCGGAAGATGTATCTGCAGCAGAATCAATTATCAGTGGTCTTGACTACTTTGATGTTTCGGAATTAAGTTCCGGAAAGGTTATCTATACCGGCACAAAAGCAGCATCTCTGGAATTCAATGCTCCCGTCGGTGCCAACGACGATGTGTATGCGGAAATGGTACTGAAAAAAGGCGAAGAGTTTGATATGGAAAATCTTCGTTTGGGATTTAAGTTTGCAGGCGTTCATTTTGATTTAACCAGCAATGCAGCCGGATTCTCGCTACAGATTACTGACTGGAGTTTCTATGAGAACTACAAACTGGACGCAGAAGAAATCGCTACCTTTGAAGGCGATGGACTCCGTATCGGAGCAGCTAGAATTAGCGGAGTATTTTACTTGTTTGTGGAAAACAACGGCAAAATGGCTTGCGTGTTAGAAAAAGAAATTGCAGACAAAGCTACAGCAGAATTCAATGTTGCTATTGAATCCTATGCAACATCTCCCTATGCAGAATTCACACAGTTAGATTGGCGTATTGGTAAATCGTTCTCGGTTTTGTCCATTATAGATAATGGAGATTCTTTGGGATATACTTTGACATCGGAAAATGCTGGTGCTGTGGTCACATGGTCTAGTAGCAATGAAAATGTGGTTAAGGTTGATGAAAACGGCAATTTAACTTATGTAGGCACTGGTGATGCCATCATTACTGCATCTGTTGATAATTTGACAGCATGTAAGAAAATTACAGTGTATGCGGTTTCCTATGATGCTGGCGCAAACGGTGAGAATCCTGCAACTGTATTTGTGCGTTCCGGCCATACTGTGACTGCTCCCACAATGGCAGATAATGGTATTTGGCAGTTTAAGGGATGGTATAAGGACGATCAAGCTTTTGACTTTGCTACACCGATTACAGCATCTGTAGATCTTACAGCAAAATGGGAAAAGAATAGCAGTTATCCTATAATTCAAGCATGGAATGTTACGCTCAACGATAATATCGGAATAAACTTTGTCATAAATGTAGCAGACGAGTTTGTAAACGATTCTACAGTGGAAATCGTGGTAGAGGGAACAACAACTGTTATTAACTTAGGTGATGTTACAAAGAACGAAAAGGGTCAGCTTTTGATTCCTGTTGATTTGGCCGCTGCACAGATGACTGAATCTGTACAGGTAAAAACTCTGCTAAACGGAGTAGTGATCGAGGACAAGGTCTATACGGTTCGCAAGTATGCCGAATATATTTTGGCTGGCAACTATGATGCAGATACGAAAGCCTTGGTTAAGGAAATGCTGAACTATGGTGCAAAGGCACAACAGTACTTTAACTGTAACACGGATGATTTAGCTAATAGTGGATATGAGATCCAGCCTGCTGGTCAAATTCCCAGTGAAGCTTTGAGTAGTGTGAAGGA
Source organism: Clostridiaceae bacterium (assembly GCA_904501685.1). Lineage (GTDB taxonomy): Bacteria > Bacillota > Clostridia > Oscillospirales > Acutalibacteraceae > UMGS172. The sequence goes on along the minus strand of CAJGBX010000106.1, from coordinate 2,263 downwards.
TGGTTCTGTAGAAGGTGTTACTTACTATGGAGCATCCCTATTGTACGAAAATAAAATTACCGTTCGTTTTTATTTTATTGTGGATGGCAATATCGGTGATTACACTTTCAGCGCCGGTGATCCGGTAATGAAGAGCAATATGTACTATGTAGATATTCCTGGCATTAATCCGCAGGATTATGATAAGAATGTGACGGTTACGGTGACAAAGGGTACTGAAACTTTATGCATCACTTATAGTCCTATGCACTACATTACAAGAATGTACAACCGCGAAACAACCGATGGGAGTCTTAAGTCGCTGTTGGAAGCTATGTACGGATATCATATTGTTGCTTGCACTTATTTGAATTCTCAGAATTGGGAAAATGATGATGCACTGAAGATCCTGGCTATCGGCAATAGCTTTTCCACTGATGGAATGGCCTATGTTTATCAGATTGCTGAAGATTTGGGTGTAAAGAAAATCAAGTTGGGTAACTTGTACATTGGTGGTTGCTCGCTAAATACTCACTATAATAACATTTCTAACAATAACGCAGCCTACACCTATTATGTGAATGAAGATGGAAATTGGGTAACCAATGAGAATTATACCATTCAGGCTGCCTTGGAAAGCGAGAATTGGGACTATATTACTCTCCAACAAGCTAGCGGTTACAGCGGCGATGAAGCAAGTTACAGCAATTTGAATAGCTTGATTGCTGAAGTGAAGGAAATCTGCCCCTCCGCTAAGTTGGTCTGGCATATGACATGGGCATACCAATCAGATTCCACACACGCAGATTTTGCAAAGTATAATAACGATCAGACTACTATGTATCAGGCAATCCTTTCTGCTGTGCAAAGTAAAGTTGTAACAAATGAAGATATTATTACAATTATTCCCTCTGGTACTGCAATCCAGAATGCAAGAACCTCTTACATAGGTGACACTTTGACAAGAGACGGGTATCACTTGTCTTATGATCTTGGTAGATATATTGCTGGTATTACTTGGGTGGAGGCACTCACAGGATTGGATGCAAGTAACCTGACATATTGCCCGGATGGTATGAGCAAAGAAATGATGGCACTTGCTATTGAGAGTGCACATAGTGCAACCGAAAATCCGTTTGCTGTAACAAACAATCGCACTTTGGAAAGTAGCTTTATAGAGTTGGATTTGGATTACCAGTTAGGTTATTACAATTCTAACTATGATTCTTATGACTTGCTGGCGTCCAGTGATAAAACGCCCTACTATGCAACGCAGCTCTTTACAAAGGAAGATCTTCCTGTAGGAACAGTTATTGTTTATACAGGTAGCTATGAATACCGTCCTGAAGGATGGGTGAATGGTGAAGGCGTTGGAAGACCGGGCAGTACTAAGACACAATATGTTGTGATTGATGATGCATGGTGGGGAAAATTCACCGAGCGTGGTTTCAATGTGAAAGTTGCTTCTATAAGCGTATCGGAAGAAGAAATTGCCGAGGTATTTAAAATTTATGTGCCGAAGAGTGCGTACTAACAGCAAACATTGGAGATGTTGTATACCATCTGCAAGTTCATTCCCACAGCGGAAAATATAGCAAATTTCACAAGTTAAAAATTTGGATTTATAACCGTTAAACAAAAACCCTCGATTGTCTGATGACAACCGAGGGTTTTGCTATTTTTTGATTGAGAGTTATCAGGGACAAAGAACGGTAATATCAAAGGGGTTCATAGAAATGCTATTGTTAATGTGCTCGCCGGTTTCTACATTGCGGAATGTACCAGGAAGATTTACAGAAACAGCAAAATTGTTAAAATTCTGCACGAACAGATATTGCTCTCGGGAAGAGATTGTAATGCCTTCGGGTAAATCGTATGCCGGAATTTTCAGGTCCTTAAGAAGCTGTGCATAGAGCTGATCGGAAAGTTCGCCCGTATCCCTGCAGCCAATATAGTAGGCTGTTCCGGCTTTATAACTGTTTTTTAGTACGGCAGGCATACCTGCATAAAAATCCTTTTCATAAGTTCCCAGAACTTTTGCTGTAGTTGGGGTAATCAATTCGCAGGAATCGATCACATCATAGGTTTTTTTGTCCCATAGTACGGTATTATTGTCAGCATTGTATAGGCTGTCAATTTCATCGGCAGTCAGTCCAAATACATCCTTTAGCTGATTGCCGGGGAATCCACCCAAATAACATAGGTCGGTTTCGTTAACATAGCCGGTGGCATAGGTAGCGACGGCTGTACCACCGTTAGCAACATAACGCTCGATACGATCAAT
>CAJGBX010000105.1 GCA_904501685.1 Clostridiaceae bacterium | reverse complement strand
CCGGCTCGGAGTACAGCTTTAACGACGCTTTGACTAAGTTTATTGAGCTTTCGCGTGAGCTTTTTAAGTTGAACGAGTTACCTGCTCTTTATGATATTTTGGACATAAGAGAGTCTAATAACACCGCCTACCGCATAAGCCGTGCCGTTCCCGGTATCACCCTCAGGGAATTTTTGATGCGTAACGGCGGCTTGCTCAGGTGGGACCAGGCAAGAAGTCTTTTCGCTCCGTTGGTTGCCTCTATTTCGGCATTGCATAAGGCAGGTATCATTCACCGCGGAATTTCGCCCGATACTCTTATCGTCGGTAAGGACGGTAAGCTCCGTTTAAGCGGTTTTTGTATACCCGAGTGCCGCAGTGCCAAAAGCGCCTTAACCTCTCAGCTTTTCCCCGGCTTTGCCGCTGTTGAACAGTACGGCGCCGCCGGAACTCAAGGTCCTTGGACCGATATTTACGCCTTTGCCGCAACCATTTACCGCACTCTTGTAGGCAATCCTCCGCCGGAGGCTACCGACCGTCTTGAAGACGATAATATGACCATTCCGGCAAAAATTGCCCGCGAAACTCCCAAGGCGGTTTTGGAAACTCTGGCTAACGCACTTCAGGTGCTCCCGCAGGACCGCACTCAGAACATTGATTCTATGCGTCACAGCCTCTCGGTTTCCTCGGCAGGTATGGCGGCTACCGCTACAATAAATGCAGTCCGTACACACACTTCAGAGCGTGAAGAGGATGATTATGCCGAACGCCGTCCCCGTCAGACCAAGGCCAAGTCCAAAGCCAAAAACACCGGCAAAGTATACGGTCTGGTTGCAGGTATTGTAACTGCATTTTTATTGGCAATTGTCGTTTTGTTTGTTTTGTGGTTTATGGGCTTCTTTAATAGCGAGAACTCCGACACTTCAAGTACAATAAGCAACGATTTTAGCAATATTCCCATTAACAGTGAGACTCCCACAAGCAAGCTTGAGCCTACCGAAACCGGAAAAATAGAGCTGATAAGCTTTATCGGCAGAATGTATATCGACGTTTCGACCGATTCCACCTATTTAGAGGATGTTAAGTTTAAGGTTGCATCCAAGCAGTACAGCGAGGAATTTGCTAAAGGTCAGATTATCAGCCAGAGTCCTAAGGCCGGCGATGTAATCGAGGTTGGCACAACGGTTGAGGTTGTGGTAAGCTTAGGCCCCTCTACAACCAATATGATTGACGTTCTCGGCTGTGACCAGCGTACCGCCTTGCTCAAGCTTTTGATGGCAGGCTATGAGTACGACAACATCAAATTCGAGGAAAGATACGACGAAAACGCCACTCCGAATCTTGTTATTGCGACCTATCCCGAAAAGGATACCAGAATAAGTGTTGACTCTAAGATAACCGTTGTTTTGAATTCCTATACCGGCGGTCCGACAACTCCTCCCGTAGGAAACAACTCCAACCTTTCATCCGGCAACACCTCAAGTAATAAAGCACCGTAAAATTTCACCTGACTCTCAAATAAGAGAGTCAGGTGTTTTTTATGAAGGTCTGAAATCTTGACATTATAGGTTTAAAATGGTATCATAAAATATTAGATTGGGGTGGTATGCGTGCCGAGATTTTTTAAGGAATTTTTCAGCGAAGCACCGTTTATCGACGGTGACGATGCAAAGCATATTTTGCGGTCATTAAGAATGACGGTTGGCGAGTGTTTAACCGTTTGCGACACCAAAGGAAATGACTACGACTGTGTAATTTCAGGCTGTTCGGCCGACCGGGTTGAGCTTCAGATTAAAGAGATACGCAAAAACGACACCGAACCGACAATATTCGTCACACTTTACCTTTGCTTGACAAAGGGTGACAAAATGGATTTAGCGGTACGTCAGGCGGTCGAAATGGGCGCCAGCCGCATTATTCCCGTTATTTCGACAAATTGCGTGTCTCGTCCCGATGAAAAATCTTTAAGAAAAAAGGAAGAGCGTTGGCAAAAAATCGCAAACGAGGCGGCAGGTCAAAGCGGCAGAGGTATCCTGCCCGAGGTTTGTCATACAGTTTCGTTTGACACCGCCGTAAAGCAGTCTGCCAACGACGATAAGTGTGTGTTTTGCTACGAGCTGGCTACCGAAGGGCTTGACACTATCGGCAGTGAAACAAAAACCGTTTCGGTTATCATAGGTCCCGAGGGCGGCTTCACCGCAAGGGAGGCTGAGGCATTAGCGCAAAGCGGCGCTGTGACCGTAAGCCTCGGCAAACGAATCCTGCGCGCCGAAACCGCACCCGTTGCGGCGCTTTGTACCGTTATGCTTAAAAGCGGGAATATTTAAAATTAAAGTTTAGACATACTACGGTGATACAATGCTAAAAAAATATATTGGCGATAAAGCCTTTTACCGCTTTGTTTTGACAATTGCGGTACCCATAATGCTGCAAAACGGCATTACAAACTTTGTCAGTATGCTGGATAATATTATGGTCGGCCGTGTCGGAACCTTTGCTATGACCGGCGTCTCGGTTATCAACCAGCTGATTATGATTTTCAACCTCTGCCTTTTCGGCGCCGTTTCGGGTATAGGTATTTTCGGCGCGCAGTTCTACGGCAAAAACGACCAACAGGGTCTTCGGTTTTCACTGCGGTTTAAATTTATTGTCTGTTCGGTCATAACAGCGGCCGGTCTCGGACTGTTTTTGTGCTTTGGTGACGGTCTTATTATGCAGTACCTAAAAGGCGAGGGTGACCCCGGTGAAATCTTAAAGGCGTTTGACGCCGCTAAAAAATATCTTCTTGTAATGCTGGTCGGCTTTGTGCCGTTTTCGGTAACTCAGTGCTATTCGAGTACACTTCGCGAAACCGGTGAAACGGCATTGCCTATGAAGGCGAGTGCGGTTGCAGTAGCGGTCAATCTTTGCTTTAATGCAGTGCTCATTTTCGGTGTAAAGCCGTTGGGAATACCGGCGTTGGGTGCTACGGGTGCCGCTATAGCTACCGTTTTGTCGAGATTTGTCGAAGCCGCAATTGTTGTAGTCTGGACCCACGTCCACAAAGAGAAAAATCCTTATATCACAGGGATTTTCCAAAGCTTCAAGGTGCCCTTGTCTCTTTGTGCCGATATGCTCAAAAAGGCTACGCCCTTAATTTTAAACGAAACCCTTTGGGCGGCAGGCATTGCCATTATCAACCAATGCTACTCCGAACGCGGAGTAAACGTTGTTGCCGCCAACACCATAAGCCAAACCTTCTGGAATCTTTTCTCGGTCGTTTTCATCGCAACCGGCAGTGCTATCGGCATAATTATAGGAAATATGCTCGGCGCAGGCCGACTTTCAGAGGTTATGGATACTACCCGCAAGCTTATAGTCTTCGGTCTTTTGTCGAGTATTGGTATGGGACTCATTTTTGCCGCCGTTTCACCGGCTATTCCGTTACTCTACAACACCGAGCAGAGTGTTCGTGACACTGCGGTAAGCCTTATGATTATAAGCGCATTGTTTATGCCGTTTGACTCCCTTGCGCATTCAAGCTATTTTGCAATACGCTCAGGCGGAAAATCTATGATAACCTTTATTTTCGACTGCGGCTTTATGTGGGCAATTCAGGTGCCGCTTGCATTTCTTTTGTCACGCTATACCGAAATGCCGATTTTGACCCTTTATCTTATAATCCAGATTTCCCATGCAATAAAGGGTGTTTTGGGTATTCTGATGCTTAAATGGGTGGATTGGATTAAAAATATTGTCAGTTAATTAAGTCAAACAAGCTTTACCCGTCTCGCTTGAAAAATTTAAAGGATGGTGTCAAAATGGAGCAGTTTTTGCGGTCGGAGCCGTTACTCGGAACTGAATATTACAAAAAATTATCCGATTGCCGCGTTGCCGTTTTCGGCATCGGAGGTGTCGGCGGCTATGCGGTCGAAGCCTTGGCGCGTGCCGGTGTCGGTCAGCTTGATTTGATTGATTCCGACTGTGTTTCAAAAAGCAACATAAACCGCCAGATTATAGCTTTACACAGTACCGTCGGCAGGCTGAAGGTTGAGGCGGCATCAGACCGTATAAAGGAAATTAATCCAAGCTGTAAGGTTACGGTGTATCCTTTGTTTTATTCGCCGGAAACTGCCGATAGCTTTGATTTTTCAAAATATAATTATGTTATCGACTGTGTTGACACCGTTTCGGCAAAAATCGACATTATTCTGCGTGCAAAACAGTTAAATATTCCGGTAATTTCCTCAATGGGTACCGGAAACAAGCTTGACCCGACGGCGTTTAAGGTTGCCGATATCTATAAAACAAAGGCTTGTCCGTTAGCGCGTGTGATGAGAACACGTCTCAAAAAATGAGGTGTAAAATCCTTAAAGGTGGTATTTT
>CAJGBX010000104.1 GCA_904501685.1 Clostridiaceae bacterium | reverse complement strand
CTTATAAAAGTATCGGTGTAGCGCCGAAAAATATTTCATTAGCTGTAATTTCTGAAACAAACGGTTGGAGCAAAATTGTTTTTAACGGTTCAAAGATTGGTTATGTTAATTCGAAATATCTAAAAATAAACTCAACCGAAACAACACCATCCAATGCAATTAAACTAAATGTACCGAGCTATAAGCAAAACGACCCACGTTGGGCCAATGTTAAAATTGGCAGTTCAGGTAAAACAATAGCTCAAATCGGTTGTGTTACTACCGGTATCGCAATGCTGGAATCGTTCAGAACCGGTACAACAATATATCCTGATGCAATGTCTAAAAAGCTTAAATATACCGACTCAGGCAATGTATACTGGCCTAGTGATTATAAGGTTGTTACAAGCAGTTCCAACTATCTTTCTGTTATAAAAGAAAAATTAGCCGAGGGAAAGCCGGTTTTATTTGGATCAAAAAACAAATACGGCAGTCAGCATTGGATTGTTATTACCGGATTTTCAGGCGGTGAGCTTAAACCTTTAAACTTCACTATAAATAATCCCGGTTCAACAATACGAACAAATCTACAACAGCATTTAAACAGCTATCCGCAATTTTATAAATTTTTCTATTATTAATAAAATCTAACAAAAACAGCTGATACAGGTTGTATCCTAAAGGTATAAATAAGGATGTGTAGAAATTTTACACATCCTTTTATTTATTACAACTTGATTTATAAGGCAATTAAACGGAATTTTCACTTATTATAAGAGCCTAAAACCTTAAATCAACTTAACTAAACTCAAAAAATATAAAATACAAAAAACGCTTGAAAGTTAGTTCCCTTTATGTTAAATTAGTGAAAACGATTAAAGGGAGTAAGGCAATGAATAAGCAACACAAGAAACTGAAAATAGCCTGTTATACGGTCAATGTCACAATGGCGCTTGTCAGTAATATATCACCGCTTTTGTTTTTGACATTCCGCGAGCAGTACGGCATCTCATTTTCACTTTTGGGTCTTCTTGTTGTAATCAATTTTGCAACACAGCTCTGTATCGACCTTGTATTTTCATTTTTTTCACATAAATTCAATATCCCTAAGGTCGTACGTGCTATGCCCATACTTACTTTTATCGGTTTATTTATATTTGCATTTTGGCCGCTTATTTTGCCAAATATTGCGTATGTCGGCATTGCACTCGGCACAGTTATCTTTTCTGCATCATCAGGTCTTGCAGAGGTTCTTATAAGTCCAATAATTGCATCTATCCCCGCTAAAGACCCTGACCGCGAGATGAGTAAGCTTCACTCGGTATACGCCTGGGGCGTTGTCGGTGTTGTAATAATAAGCACACTCTATCTGCTTGTGTTTGGAAGAGAAAACTGGCAGTGGCTTATATTTACATATATGCTTTTACCTATTCTTTCAAGTATCCTTTTTGGTACAGTTGAGATTACCTGCGTACATTCACCCGAAAAAACCTCCGCGACACTAGAACTATTTAAAAAACCTGCACTATGGTTAAGTGTTGTCGGTATATTCATCGGCGGTGCAACTGAGGTAACAATGGCACAATGGAGTTCAAGTTATCTTGAACAGGCAATGAATATCCCAAAGGTCTGGGGCGATATATTCGGTGTTGCTCTGTTTGGTGTTGCACTTGGCCTTGGAAGAACTCTTTACGGAAAATTCGGCAAAAGTATAACCCGTGTACTCTTAATCGGTGCAATCGGTTCAACCTGCTGTTATTTTATTGCCGGCGTTAGCAACAACGCAATAGTCGGTCTTATCGCCTGCGCATTTACAGGCTTTTGTTCATCAATGATGTGGCCCGGCAGTCTTGTTATAGCAACCGACCGTTTTCCATCAGGTGGCGTTGTTGTGTTTGCGCTAATGGCTGCAGGCGGTGATATGGGCGCATCAGTTGGCCCTCAGCTAGTAGGCCTGATAACCGACTTCGCAATGACAAATCCGTGGGCAATCAACCTAGCAAAAAGTTATTCACTTTCACCCGACCATATCGGTATGAAACTCGGTATGCTTTTAGGGATGCTGTTCCCTCTGTTTGGAATAATTATTTTTGCTATCCTGCATAAACACAGCCGAAAAAAACATCACTAAAACCTACGTTTTAGTGATGTTTTTTGTCCTTAAACCTTTGTTTTTCTTATTATGAATATATATCTTTTGTAAAAATTCACACAAAAAATAGTAAATCGGTATCGTTAAAAACATTATCCAACCGGGATGCCAAAAGGAATGATAAAATCCGCCGTACAAATACAATAGAACCAGTAAAACGGGATATGCAAAATGCGATGCATTTTTGCTTGTAATTGCCGAAACCAATGTATAATAAAGCGGAATTGTAAGTAAAACCAGCCAACCAAACGCCCAACCACCGCAAATATTAAATATTCCAAAAAGAATATAGGCAATTACTGCAACTGCTGCATAAGGAAATCTTTGAAAAATGTTTTTATCCTTACCTTTATAAACAACATTTCCGTCAGCACCTTTGACTGTAACACCATGCTTATTAATATGCACCTCTGCCGGTGTAATATGTTTATATACACTGCCATCTTTATCATTAACCTCAATATTTACCTCAGGACTTTCAACATGTATGCCTTTCCAACCGGTGTGAACCTTGTAGCCTCCCTTACTTTCAACTTTAACACCGTTTTTAAATGATATATTAACCTTATCATTTAAGTTATTTATATTATCCTTAAGCTCTGTCTCAGTTTCGGTCTTACCCTTAATAAGCTCATCCAAGGTTACACCAAATACATCTGCTAACGATATAAGATTATCGGTATCCGGTGAGGCCTCCGCCCTCTCCCACTTGGATACAGCTTGACGTGAGACACCTATTTTTTCGGCAAGTTCTTCCTGTGACAGTCCAGCGGACTTACGGTAATTAAGTAAGTTATTTGCGGTTTTAATATTCATAAAATCACTCCTTGTTTTTGTGGTCTTATTATACAAAAACTAATTAGTTGCAAGCTATACATCAGAGTTTCCAACGAAGCAACTATTGGTTGCATAACCGAATTTTGCAACTTAAAAGCAGAGTAAACCAGTGTTTTAATTCATTTCAGATAATCAACCGAAACATAGCCTACATATGTTTTATACTGCACTCTTATGTACTTATTCCCCCACGACAACGGCTTTAATCTTTCACCTTTATTAATCCTGCAAATTACTTCAGAGGCACTGTCCGGCTTACTTCTGAGACTTATATATTCATCACAATCTGCGATATATTCATTTTTACCTTTATTTATCAGCTTTACGGTTTCAATATCATCGAAACCGTATTTATCTGAATCGGTATAATGCCACCATTCCTTTTGGTATCCGGTAAAACCTGCATCCTCCAAGGCTTTTTCCAATATATCGGAATTTTTACCGCTTTCAGCCGAAACATCAGAATAATCCCGGTCGGATTTAGATGTAAAATCATCAAAACCCGTCGGCATTTCAACTACTGAGCCGTCTAAGGTTACCATTGACACATCAACCGTTCTTCCGGCTGAATGCTGAGACTTAACTTTAGGATCGGCAAGAAAAGCTCTGTCAGCCTCCGACGCATTTTCATAAAGTGTGAATTGAGCCGATTGAGGCCTGAATGCATCCCAAATTAATAACCTATATCCTTGTGAACGCAGGGTATCACAAGCTTTCTTAAGCTTTATAACAGTACCGTAACGTAAATAAGCATCGTTGAAGTTATAAATCCTACCACCGGTAAAATTATCCGCAGAAGCATATTTAATATCAATAACTACGTCAGGTATAAAATCACTTACGCGTACTAATTCATCATTCTTATATTCGATTTTCAAATTTTCAATACCGCTATCATCAGGTGTAACCAAATCAGGTGCTGATGCTGTTGGGTCAGAAGAGTTTGATACTGTTGAACTGCCAAAGGGTGAGGGCAATTGAGTATACTGACCGCTGATATCACCGCAGGCTGACAAAATCAAAGCCGAAACTAAAATAACACCCAACAAAGTATATTTGAAATTTTTCATAACACATCCCCTTTATTCTACACATTCATTTTACTATATTCGACAATTGATGTCAATAATTCTGATAATGATTGTAGTTAGTCGAAACGCTCTAAAAGTATTTCGACAAGCTACTTTTCAAGTGGCTTTAGCAAAATTAAATTGTAATTTAATTTTGCGCGACAGTCATTTCAATAAAAAAAGGACAAATTTTTAATAAAAATTTGTCGCAAAATCAAAGATTTTGTGGCGAAACAGGATTGTTTCGCCTAACCTTTTTCATTTAACATCTAGAAACATAAAAATAATACAAAGCCGCTTATTTCTAAGCGGCTTTGTAGATTT